>NZ_JCAMRN010000072.1:0-18732 GCF_059620965.1 Geobacter sp. PheSNFMC | reverse complement strand
GGATCACCAGATCGGCATCCATGTCGATGCTCCCGGTCCGTACCCGCCAGGGGAGGCTCCCGCCCCGCGAAACTTCCAGTACTTCCTGGCCCGAAACGATAGCGTCCGGGCCGAGACGCCCGGCCAGGATGTCGGTGAGGGCCTGGATGCCGTCCCGGAACGAGGTGAGCACCCCCCCGGGTCCGGCGGCGCTGGCCACCGCTTTGCCCTGGGCAATGTCCTGCTTCTTTTTTTTCGCCAGCCGGATCATGGCCCGCACCAGGCTGCCGTATTCATCCTCCAGCTCGGCGATGCGGGGAAAGCACGACCGAAGGGACATGGTTTCCGGATTGCCGGCAAAGATTCCCGACACCATGGGAGCGATCAGCTTGCGCAGTGCCTCGTCCCCCAGCCGGCGCCGGCCGAAGGCCGCCAGGGTTTCGTCCTCGCCGCCCGCCTTTTTCGGAATGAACGGTTCCATGGCGAGCCGCAGCTTGCCCGGCCAGGAGATGAGGCCGCTCTTGAGGAACATGGGCCCGTTCTCGGGCAGGCGGTTCAGCGCCCCGCCGGTATAGATGAACCGCTTGCGGGCGTTGTCGTTGCTCCGCAGGAGCAGGTCGGACGCTCCCAGTTCCCGGCAGAGGTCGAGGGTCTGGGGTTTGGAGTCCAGGAACCCGTTGGGACCCCACTCGCAGAGATACCCCTCTTCCTTGATGCTCCGGATTTTGCCCCCCAGGCGTTCCTCCCGCTCCACCAGGGTCACGTCCAGTTCAAATCCCTCCTGCGCGGCCCGGGTTTTCAGCAGGTACGCGGTGGCGAGCCCTGAGATGCCGCCGCCGGCCACAATCGCCTTTTTCATGGTTCTCTCTCCTTCCGCTGTAGATAAACTGTCTTTGTACGGTTATTCGAGTTTGCCGAGGACATCCGCAATGGTCTCGAACGCGGTGGCGAGGCGTTCCTGGTCCCCTTCGGGCAGCCGGGCGAAGAGCTGCCGGTAGTTTTCGACGATGCCGTGCCTCAGTTCGCGGATGAGCTCTTCACCCCGGTCGGTGGTGTAGATGATCACCTGGCGGCGGTTATCTTCATCCACGGCCCGATAGACGATGCCCAGGTTGACGAGGCGTTCCACCATCTCGCTGGCTGAACTCATGGCGATTCCCAGCTCCCGGGCCAGCAGGTTAAGGGGGCAGCTCCCCTTGTCGTAAATGGTGAGGAGCATCTTGTACTGGTTGTAGGTCAGGTCCATGCCGTCGTGCACGAGGCTCCTGATCCGCCCCATCACGCGCATGATCACGGGGTACAACTGCGCTATCCGTTCAATCTGTTCCATACGATCATCCCTGTTACGGTATACGAAATGTTCGGGTTCCTAAATATTAGACTGATGAACTGATCCTGTCAACCCCTGTTCATTGACAGGGGGGCAAAGTACCATTACATTCTGAGGGCCACATCATCGTGAAAGGATCTATGTCATGGCGCAGCACGACTATTATGAAACCCTCGGCCTGAAGAAAGGGGCTTCCGAAGAGGAAATCAAGAAGGCCTACCGCAAACTGGCCATCACGTATCACCCGGACAAAAACCCCGGCAACGCCGAGGCTGAGGAAAAATTCAAGGAGATCAACGAGGCTTATGCTGTCCTCTCCGATCCCCAGAAGCGGGCCCAGTACGATCAGTTCGGTTCCAGCGGATTCCACCAGCGCTTCTCCCAGGAAGACATCTTCCGGGGGTTCGATGTGGGGGATATGTTCAAGGATATGGGGGTCGGTACCGACGATATCTTTTCCCGCATATTCGGAGGAGGATTCCGCCAGGGAGGCTTCGGCTTCACAGGGACACGGCAGCGGGGCGAGGATTTCACCATGGAGCTTTCCGTCACCTTCCGGGAGGCTTACGCGGGCTGCGACAAGCGGGTCGCGTACCGGCGGGGCGGCACGCGGGAAGATATCTCCGTCAAGGTCCCGGCCGGCGTCGAAACCGGGGCGCGCCTGCGGGTGGCGGGCAAGGGAGGGTTCGGCAGCGCCAGCCCGGGGGACCTCTACCTGATTGTCAAGGTGGGGGGCGATCCGCAGTTCCACCGGGACGGGGATGACATCGTGGTGGAACGGGAGATCAGGTTCACCGACGCGACTCTCGGCACGAGCCTCGACGTGCCGACCCTGGAGGGGACCAAGCGGGTCAAGGTTCCCGCCGGCATTCAGCCCGGTACCAGGATTCGCCTGAAGGGCCTGGGTTTTCCCCACATGGGGAAAACGGGCAAGGGTGATCTCTACGTGCGCATCAGCGTAGCAGTTCCCCGGTCCCTTTCCGCCGAGCAAAAAAATATTCTGGAAAAACTGCGTGAGGCAGGGCTGTAGCGAGGGAGCCGTCTGAATCCCGGCGTAAAGAAGATGGGTATGGCATGAAAAACCCCCCGGAGCCGCGGCTCCGGGGGGTTTTTCATGCTCTGCTCGGCTGGGCGGCTACGGCCGCAGTTCGATGGCCGCTCCCTTGCGCAGGTCAGCCACCCACTGGTTGAAGCGGTCTTCCGATTTTTTGCGGTACACCAGGTCCTCCACCTCGGGCTTGACCTGCTCGAACGGCTTGGGGGTGCCGAGGGAGCGCTCCTCCAGCTTGACGATGTGGAGCCCCGTGGCGGTGTAGATGAGATCGCTCACCTCGCCCGGCTGCATCCGTACCAGTTGCTCCTCGAATTCCGGCAGGATGTCCCCCTTGTGGAAGGTTCCCAGATCGCCACCGTTGCCCTTGGCTGCCGGATCGTCGGAATACTGGCGCGCCAGCTCGGCAAAGTCTTTGCCCGCCCGGGCCTCGTGCAGGACGGTCATGGCCGTGGTCATCACCTTTTTCACCTGCTCGGCGGACATCGTATCGTCGAGCTTGAAATAGATGTTCCGCGCCCTGAAGATATCCTCTGCCCCGAACTTCGCCTTGTTCGCCTCGTAGTACTCCCGCATCTCCCGCTCACCCACCTGGATCTTGGAGCGCACTTCCTGGCTCACGAGCCGCAGCCGCTCCAACTGCTCCTTGATCTGGGCCTTGTACTGGTCAAAGGAGAGCCCCTGGTTGGCCAGGGCCGCCACAAGGGCCTCCTGGGAGAGCTTGTTCTGCCGTTTCACGTCTTCAATGGCCTGACGTACCTCCTCCTCTCCCACCCGGATGTCGAGTTCGCGGATCTTCTGTTCCACGAGTTTCTTGTCGATGAGCCGGTTGAGGGCGACCTCGTCCAGGTTGGCAAGGGTCTTGGGGTCGGGAGGCGGCTGCTGGCGCTCGGCTTCCTTGAGAAAAGCCCGTTTCTCCTTGTCCACGGCGTAGGAGGTGACGATCTCATCGTTAACAACGGCGAGGATTCGGCTTATCACCTCGGCTGACGAGAGGGACGTGAGGATGAGGACGATGGCGAGAGATAAAGGTATGAGGCGTTTGATCATGGTCCGTTGTCTGCACATGAAAGAGGAGGGGGCGACCCCTGGTGCGGTACCGCCCCCTCCTGAAGGTGATTACGTCACTACTTGGCGGTGGGTGCCGCGGCAGGCTGGGCGGGAGCGGGATGCTCGGCCGCCGCGCTCTGGCCGCCGAGCCCCTTGAGCACGTCTTCCTTGATGGAGATCGTCGCGCCCTTCTTGATGTCTTCCTTGAGCTTCTGGAAGACTTCCTGCTGCTTGCCCGGCAGGACTGCGGCCTTGATCTGGTCCTTCACTTCCTCAAGGGTACGTTCGCCGGCGGGACGCTTGCCGGTCACCTTGATGATGTGGTAGCCGAACTGGGTCCTGACGATGCCGGAGGTCTCCCCTTCCTTGAGGCCGAAGGCGGCCTTCTCGAATTCGGGGACCATGTTCCCCTTGCTGAACCAGCCCAGATCGCCACCCTTGGCGGCGGCTGAGTCGATGGAGTGTTTCTTGGCCAGCTCTTCGAAGTTGGCTCCGCCCTTGAGCTCCTTTACGATCTCCCGGGCGAGCTTTTCATCCCGCACGAGGATGTGGCTGGCCTTGATCTGGGCGCCGGACTTGAACTTGTCCTTGTTCTGCTCGTAGAACTTCTTGAGTTCCTCGTCGGATACCTTGACCTCTTCCTCGACCTTCTTCTTGAGGTATGCCTCCACCACGACGCGCTTCTTGAGCTCTTCCACCCGGTCGGCAATCTCGGCACTCTTGTCGACGCCGTCTTTCTTTGCCTGCTGGTAGAGGAGCTCGCGCACCACCATGGTGTCCAGCAGTTCCTTTTTCCCCTCCGGCGTGTCCGCCATGGGCTTCAGGTAGGGAGGCAGCCCCTCAAGCTCCTTGTTGAAACTTTCCACGGTGATGGCGTCACCGTTGACTTCCACGAGAACCTGGCCTGCCTTTTTGGCCGGAGCTGCCGTCGTGCCGGACTCGGTCTTGCCCTTGCAGCCGCCGAGGGCAGCCAGGCAGAGGGAGACCGAAAGGATGGTGACGATAGTGTGTCTCTTCACGGACGAACTCCTTTTAGCTAACTGATTTAACTACTGAACAACCTTGCGGAAGCTAGCACATCACCCTAGCCTTTTCAAGAGATTTCTGGCTTCGGCCAGGACCCCCTCGAAGCTGGTGTCGGCCAGTTCCGCCACGAGACGGAAGTCCGGGGTGAACTGATACCGCGTGGGGTTTCCTTTAATGAGACCGATAATGGTGTCGGGCGAAACCGGGGTCTTCTCGTGGAAGGAGAGGCAGAGCCGTTTACCGTCGAACTCGGCCATCCGGACCAGGAAGTGCTTGAGCATGATCCGCAGCTTCATCACGTCCAGGAGGTAGGTGGCCGCCAGCGGCAGCGTGCCGAACCGGTCCACCAGTTCCTCCATGACCTCGTCCACCTCCTCTTCGGCCGCGGCCTGGGTCAGTTTCTTGTAGATGACGAGGCGCTGGTTCGGCTCGCGCACATAGTCCTCGGGGATGAAGGCCGGCACCCGCAGGTTGATTTCCGGCTCCACCCGCTCTACCGGCTCCTCGCCCCTGAGTTTCTGGACCGCCTCTTCCAGGAGCTCCGTGTAGAGGTCGAAGCCGACGGCGGCAATGTTGCCCGACTGCTTGGCCCCCAGGAGATCGCCGGCGCCCCTGATCTCCAGGTCGTGGGTGGCCAGGCGGAAGCCGGCCCCCAGCTCGTTCAGCTCCTGGATGATCCGGAGCCGCTCCCGGGCATCGGACGAGATGGCTCCTTCGCCGGGGATGAGGAGATAGGCGTAGGCCCGCTGCCGGGAGCGCCCTACCCTCCCCCGCAACTGGTAGAGCTGGGCCAGGCCGAAGGTGTCCGCCCGGTCCACGATGAGGGTGTTGGCGCTGGGGATGTCCAGGCCCGACTCGATGATCGTGGTGCAGAGCAGAAGGTTTGTTTCCCCGTGCATGAAGCCGAGCATCACCTTCTCCAGCTCGCCCTCGTCCATCTGGCCGTGCCCCACGGCGATCTTTGCCTCGGGCACGATGCGGCGCAGATGTTCGTACCACGCCCCGATGGACTGGACCCGGTTGTGGACGAAAAAGACCTGCCCTCCCCTTCTGAGCTCCCGCAGGACCGCTTCGCGGATGAGCTCGTCGGAGGTGCGGGCCACGAAGGTCTTAACCGCCAGCCGGTCCACAGGCGGGGTGTCGATGATGGAGAGGTCGCGGATGCCCATGAGCGACATGTAGAGGGTGCGGGGGATGGGGGTGGCGGTGAGGGTCAGGATGTCCACCGCTGCCTTGTACTTTTTCAGCTTCTCCTTGTGGGTGACCCCGAAGCGCTGCTCCTCGTCCACGATGAGGAGCCCCAGATCCTTGAACGTCACATCGCTCTGGAGGAGCCGGTGGGTGCCGATGATGACGTCCACGGTCCCCTTCTTCACCCGCTCCAGGATGTCCTTCTGCTCCCTGGGGGTCCTGAAGCGGGAAACCATCTCGATGGTGACCGGGTAGGCGCCCAGGCGCGTCCTGAAGGTTTCCAGGTGCTGCTGGGCCAGGACCGTGGTCGGCACCAGGACCGCCACCTGCTTGCCGTCCATGACCGCCTTGAAGGCCCCCCGCATGGCCACTTCGGTCTTGCCGTAGCCCACGTCGCCGCAGACCAGCCGGTCCATGGGCCGGTTGCTGGTCATGTCGGCGATGACATCTTCGATGGCAGCAAGCTGGTCGGAGGTCTCCTCGTAGGCGAAGGCGGCCTCGAACTCCCGGTAGAGATCGTCGGGGGGGGAGAACCGGTGCCCCTCGTGGAGCTGGCGGGCCGCGTAGATCCGCAGGAGCTCCTCGGCCATCTCCTGGACCGCCGCGCGGGCCTTGCCCTTGGCCTTTTCCCAGGAGGTGCCGCCGAGCCGGTCGACCCGCGGTTCGATCCCCTCGGCCCCCACGTAGCGCTGCACCAGACTGAGCCGGTCCACCGGCAGGTAGAGCTTGTCCCCGCCAGCGTACTCCAGCAGCAGGAAGTCGCTGGCGCAGCCGCTGAGCGAAAGGTGCTGGAGCCCACGGTAGATGCCGACCCCGTGGTCCAGGTGAACCATGTGATCGCCCGGCTTCAACTCCGCCAGGGAGGTCATGATCTGCTTCTTGCGCAACTCGGTGATGCCGCGCCGTTTCTGGCGCCTGCCGAAGATCTCCTCTTCGGCGATGACCACGAGCCGTCCTTCCGGCAGCCTGAACCCGCGGGAGATTTCGCCGATAACGATGTCCACCCTGCCGTCGTCCCGCTCCCGCTCCGCCGGGAACGGGCGGTCCGAGACGGTAAGGGGGACCGGGTAATGGGCCAGCAGCTCGTACAGCCGCTGGGCTTGGCCGCGCTGGTGACAGGCGACGATCACCCGCTGCCGCTCCTCGATCCAGCCGGTGAGGCGTGCGGCCAGCGGCCGCAGGACCCCTTCGCTGTCGGGCGAAATATCCGCCTTGAGGTCGGCGTTCGTCTCGGTGGCGATGTCGATGGTCTCCGGGGAGTCACCCTCGTTCAGGTGCAGGAAGGGGATGGTTGCCAGTCTCCCCGCAGCCAGGGCTGCCGCGGTGTCCGTGGGGGCGAGGAAGAGGCTTTCCGGCGCGGGAAAGAGCTCGCCCCGCTCCCGGGCGCGGCCCGCGGCCTCTTCCAGCTCCCGCGAGAGCCGTTCCCCCTCCTCTTCCAGGGCTGCCGGATCGACCAGAACCCGCACGGCATCGCCGGCATAGTCGAGCAGGGTTTCCAGATTCTGGTGAAAGAGGGGGAGGAGCCATTCGACTCCGGCCGGGTAGAGGCCGTTTTGGAGCTGTTCCAGCAGCTCGCGGCGGACCAGGGGGGATATCTCCAGATCGTCGCAGCGCGCCTTGATGCGGGACGCCGCCCCCTGAAGGGTATCGGCAGTCAGGAGCAGTTCCCGCGACGGGAGCAGCAGCAGTTCCTCCAGGGGCTGGAGGGAGCGCTGGGAGAGCGGCTCGAAGCTCCGGATGGTATCGACGAAGTCGCCGAAGAATTCGATCCGCACCGGCAGATCGAAGCCCGGTGGGAAGATGTCGACGATGCCGCCCCGCACGGCAAAGGTCCCCCGGTCCTCCACCAGCGGCACGTTGAGGTAGCCGAGGGTCACGAGCCGGGACAGGAGCTCGTCCCGGTCGCTCTCTTCGCCGGGCAGGAAGTAGAGTGAGGCGCTGTCCAGGAGAGAGCGCGGCACTACCCGCTGGCGCAGAGCCTCCGGCGTGGTTACCACGGCAGCGGTCCTGCGGTCCGCCAGCCGGCGCAGGGCTGCCAGACGCTGGGCCGTCACGTCGGCGTGGGGCGATGCCTTTTCAAAGGGCGAGGTGTCCCAGGCGGGAAACAGGAGGATGTCGTCGGGTCTCCCCGTGAAGAACCGGAGTTCAGTAGTGAGCTCGGCTGCGGCATCGGCATCCGGGGCGACCACGAGGAATGGGGCTCCGGTCTCCCCGATGAGCCGGGCCAGCAGGTAGGCTGGCGACGACCCCCTGAGCCCGGCAAGGGTGAGCCGGGCGGCAGGGGGAGTGAGGCGGTCGGCGAGGCGTTTGATGAGGTCGGTATCGGTCTGTGTCATTGCTCGGTTCGTGTCGGATTGCTGGGCGGCCATGATCGCCGGAACAGGATAGCAGATAGGCGCCGGGCTCGCCAATCACATCATGGCGGCGCCCAGTTCACCAAGGGTATGGATGGCCCGCTCCACCCGATCGTCCCACCAGGCGGCGTTCAGGCGGATGCAGTTGCGGTACTTGCCGGTGGCCGAGAAGATGGGTCCCGGCGCAATGGTGATACCCCTGGTGAGCGCCTGCTCGTAGAGAACCAGGGAGTCGACCCGCTCGGGGCATTCGACCCAGAGGACAAACCCCCCTTCGGGCCGGGTCACGCGGGTGCCGGCCGGGAAGGCTCGCCCCACGGCCTCGGCCATGAGGGACATCTGGCGGGCGTAGGTCCTGCGGATGCGCCGCAGGTGGTGATCATAGCCGCCGTTGGCCAGAAACTCCGCCACGGCAAGCTCCGTGGGTGTAGAGCAGGCGATG
The DNA here is from genome assembly GCF_059620965.1 of Geobacter sp. PheSNFMC. Lineage (NCBI taxonomy): Bacteria > Pseudomonadati > Thermodesulfobacteriota > Desulfuromonadia > Geobacterales > Geobacteraceae > Geobacter > Geobacter sp. PheSNFMC. Next base: position 10,309 of record NZ_JCAMRN010000072.1, on the reverse strand, counting down.
GTGGTCACCGCCTTGAGCCGCTCGATCTCCTTCTGGAAGATCCCCGGCGCCACCCAGCCGACCCGGTAGCCCGGCGCAACGGTCTTGGTGACCGATGTGCAGTACAGGACGAGCCCCGCCTCGTCAAAGGCCTTGGCCGCCCGGGGGCGCTCCGGGGAGAAACTCAGATCACCGTAGATATCGTCCTCGATGAGGGGAACCCGGCGGGCCGCCAGCATCGCCACCAGTTCGCGCTTGTGGTCGTCGGGCATGAGACTTCCCAGGGGGTTGTTGAAGTTGGCGACCACCAGGCAGGCCCGGATCGGGGTGTGATCAAGGGCGTAGCGCAGGGCGTCGAGGCTGATCCCCGTGCGGGGATGGGTGGGGATCTCCAGGGCCTTGAGCCCCATCAGGTCGATGGCCTGCAAGAAGTTGTAGTACACTGGCGATTCCACCGCCACCGTGTCCCCGGGACGGCAGATGGCCCGCAGCGACAGGACCACCGCCTCGATGCAGCCGGAGGTGGTCACGATCTGGTCCGGTGCCAGGGCGCACCCCACGGCCAGCATCCGCCGGGCGATCTGGACCCGCAGCCGCTCGCAGCCGGGCGGCATGTCGTAGGAAACGCTGGCCACGGCATGTTTCCGGCTCTCGGTGGCGAGCATCCGGTTGAGCCGGTCCACCGGCAGCAGCTCGGGATTGGGAATGGCGGCGCCCAGCGGGACAAGGGCCGGGTTGCGGGTATCCCGCATCACCATCATGGAAAGTTCCGCCGTGCCTACCGTCGTGGGTTTCAGGGGGGGTGCCGTCATTTCCGGCTCGGCAGTCGAGCCGGGGAAGCGGGCTCTCACGTAGTACCCCGACTGGGGGCGGGCCTCGATGAGCCCCCGATCCTCGAGGAGCGTGTAGGCCTCCATCACCGTGGTGAGACTTACCTGGAACTGCCGCCCCAGGGCCCGCACCGACGGAATCCGGTCCCCTGCCCGGAACGTTCCCTCGCCGATGAGCTGGGCTACGCGGTCGGCCACGGATTCGTAGAGGGGTATTTTGCCTCCGCCTTTCATCGTGTTCATCGCTAGCGTCATGGTTCTTGCCTCCCCGGGTGCGTGTTTTCCTTCCGGCACACTCCGTGGATGAAAGTATACGTCGCAATTCCGTATGCCGAATAGACACAGTCGTCCTTCAATTAAACCATAACAGTTGGCTAAATGTCACTATTGTATGTGTACAGATGCGCCCTGCCCTACCCTGTGCCGCGGAAAAAATATGTAAAGGAATCGGAGGATGATCCGATAAGCGAGAGTAGGGAAAGAGGCATGATGCTCTCCGCTCCCCGCTTCAAACCCACGAGAGGCAAGCGTATTCGACTATGCCGAGGTATCTGCTCAGGCTATTCCTGTCGCTCATGGCGGTGGCGTTCATCTGGGGCCACGCCGTCGAGTCCATGGCATCCGCATCCGGGCGGGGGGGTAAAAAAAGGCCCCTCGGCTACGAGGAGTACGTCCGCCTCATTTCTCCCCGGACGGGCGCACCCCGCAAGGCTGCGCGCAAGGAACCGCGCAAAGAGTCTCGCAAGCCCAAAGTTGAGGTTGCTGCGGCTGAAAAACCGGCTGCGGCCCAACAGCCCGTGGCAGCGGCTCCAGCGCCGCGCCGTGCCGTAACACCCGCGTCCGGCCGGGACGGATGGCGTCCTTCCCCCGAGCAGGTTCACGAGATCCTTCGCACCTCCCGCAATCTGGCGGGAGCCATCCTGCGCGGCGCCGTATTGGCCGGCTTCGATCTGCGCGGGGTAACCCTGGCCGGAGCCGATCTCTTCGGCGCGAACCTGGCGGGAGCCAATCTCGATGGAGCCAATCTGCGGGGTGCGTCGCTGGAAATGGTAAATCTGCGGGGAGCCAGTCTCAAGGGAGCCAACCTGGCCGGCGCGGGGCTGTTCAAGACTGATCTGGAAGGGGCCGACCTCCAGGGGGCCAACCTTTCGGGCGTGTATGCCGTGTGCGCCAATCTGCGGGGTGCCAGCCTGGCGGGCGTTACTACCGTTGGCGGCCACTTCGCCCAGGCGGCCTTCGATGGCAGGAACCAGGATACCGCGGTGGTGCAGGCACGGGGAGAGGATGCGAAGCGGAGTGGCGTCGTCCCTGTTGTGGGAGGAGAAAAGGCGCTGCCGTCGGACAGCGAAAAGGGGCGGGTCCTGCTTCTGGATTTCTGAAACCGCCGCTGACCATGTCGGGAACCTGAACGGAGCCGGCCCTTTGGGGACCGGCTCCGTTTGTTTCAGCGGTCCGCGCCTTCCTCAAGATATTCCCGCGAGTAGCGCACGTAGTTGTCTGCCGAGCGCCTCAGCCAGGCAATCTCGTCGGGGGTCAGGTCGCGCTTGTACTTTGCCGGCGCCCCCACCCAGAGGGTATGGGGCGGGATGACGGTCCCCTCCGTCACCAGTGACCGGGCGCCTACGAGCGCTCCTTCGCCCACCACCGCATTGTCCATGACCATTGCCTGCATGCCGATGAAGGCGCCATTGCCGATGGTGCAGCCGTGGAGGGTCACGCTGTGCCCGACGGTCACGTCATCGCCGATGACAAGGGGGGCTCCCGGGTCGTCGGCGTGCTTTTTGTGGGTCACATGAAGCATGGAGAGATCCTGGATGTTGCTCCGGGCGCCGATGCGGATGAAGTTGACGTCGCCTCGGGCAACCACGTTGTACCAGATGCTGCTTTCGGGGCCGATGGTCACGTCACCGATCACAACGGCGGTTTCGGCAATGAAGGCCGACGGGGCGATCTGCGGGCTCATCCCCTTGAAAGGGCGAATCATGGGATACCTCTGGCTGTGGTGATAGGTCCGGTGTCAATCCCGGGGGATGGCGATCATCCGGTCCAGGGCGCGCTTGGCCGGCACCCGGATATCTTCGGGGACCTTCACCACCGGCGACATGGCCTGCAGGCTCGCCAGCACGTCTTCCAGTGAGGTCAGCTTCATGTTGGGGCAGATGAGCGCCGGCGAGGCGAGGATAAACTCCTTGTCCGGATTCTCCAGGCGGAGCCGGTAGAGAATTCCCGCCTCAGTGCCGATGATGAACCGCCGTGCCGGGCTTTTACGGCAGTATTCGTACATACCGCTCGTGGAGCAGACGTGGTCCGCAAGGGCCACGACCAGGGGGTTGCACTCGGGATGGCAGATGAAGAGGGCGTCGGGGTGCGCTTCCTTGAGCCTCTGTACGTCGGCGGGCTTCAGCCGCTCGTGGGTGGGGCAGAAGCCGTCCCAGAAGTGGAACGTCTTGCCGGACTGCTTTGCCACGAACTGCCCCAGGTTACGGTCGGGAACGAAGATCACCTCCGGGTCCGGGAGGGAATTCACCACCTTGACCGCATTGGCCGAGGTGCAGCAGATGTCGCTGACGGCCTTCACCGCCGCCGAGGAGTTCACGTAGGTGACAACCGGCACGTCGGGGTGACGGGCCTTCATCTCCAGCAACGCCTCGGCGGTTACCATGTCTGCCATGGGGCAGCCGGCATCCATGCGCGGCAGAAGGACCGTTTTATCCGGCGAGAGGATCGAGGCCGACTCGGCCATGAAGTGAACCCCGCAGAAAACAATGACGTCCGCGCCGGTGCGGGCCGCCTCCTGGGAGAGAGCGAGCGAGTCGCCGGTTATGTCGGCAATCTCCTGCACCTCGTCCCTCATGTAGTTGTGGGCCAGGAGCACAGCGTTACGCTCCTTCAGGAGCTTCCGTATGCCCTGGCTGATGTCGTTGGCGTGCATGGCGCGCTCTCCCGTGTCACAGGCGCCCGTATACGGCGCGAAATGGGGTAGATGGTAATCAATGTTCGCCGCGCTGTCAAACCCTTTAGGCCGCCTTCTGCAGGCTGCGCTTGACATAACTGGGCAGAACACCTATTATTTTCACAGCCGCGCGGTCTGGTTTCTGTTGCGCGTGCAGCCAGATGCGGCGGATCGGAGGCACCGGCTGCCGAAAAGAGGAGGAAGGACATCATGTTTGGAATCGGGATGCCGGAGCTTATCGTCATACTCGTCATCGCCCTGATCGTCATCGGGCCCCAGAAGCTCCCCGACATCGCCCGTTCGCTCGGCAAGGGGCTGGCGGAGTTCAAGCGCGCCTCGGACGATTTCCAGCGGAACCTGGCTGAAGAGGTCCGGACGCTGGATGATAAGGAAAAGGCGGAAAAGGGGGAGGCCGCTGCCGAGCCTGTCAAGCGGGACCTGGCTGCCGAGGTAAAGGCCTACGAGGACCAGGCCGCCAGTGGGGCGCATCAGGGCGGACCGGCCCCGGTTGCGGGCAACCCGGAATCCGAGGAAAAAACAGCCTAGAACATCGTTGGTCAGGGTACAGAAACAAACAAGGCGGGGTGAAAACCCCGCCTTGTTTCATTTCAGCTCCTTGAGCCTGTCTTTTGCCCGTTTGGCCTCCTCGGAGGCGGGGTAGTCGTCCACGAGCTTGCGGAGGACGAAGCGGGCGCTTTTGGCATCGCCGATCTCAGAGAAGGCCGCTGCCTGCTTGAGCATGGCGGCCGGCACCTTTTCCTTGCCCGGGTAGTTCTTGATGACCTCCTGGAACTCCAGGATCGCCTGTTCGAATTTTTTCTCGCTGTAGTAGGTTTCGCCCGTCCAGTACCGGGCGTTGGCCGCCAGTTCGTGCTTGGGATGCTGTTCCAGGAAGCGGGTAAAGCTTTCGCGGGCAACGCCGTAATTTCCCGCCCGGTAGGCGTCAAGACCCTTCTGGTACAGGGCTTCGGGAGTCGGCTTTTCCGCCTCCTTCGGCGGGGTTGCCTGCTCGGCAACCTTTTTCTGCAGCGCCTCGATCCCTGTCTCGGTCTTGGCCAGGCGCTGGTCAAGGGCCGTAAGCCTGCGCTCCAGATCCTCCCGCAGGAGGGTCAGATCGTCGCCCGGTTTCTTGGCGGCGAGCTTAACGTCGTCCAGGGTGCCCGCAAGGACTTGCATGTCCACCTTTATCCCGTCCATGGCCGCCTGCAGGTCGGCCAGCCCCTTGCGTACTCCGGCCCGTTCCGAGTCCAGGTCCTTGAATGAGCTCTCAATGCGTGCAGTCGCCTCGGTCCGTACGCCGCCGACCTCTTTCTCCATCTGGAACTGGCGGTTCTTGAGTTCGTCCAGATCGCGCCGGACAACGTCAAGGTCACTGCTGGTGACACACCCTCCGAGGGTGAAAAGGGCCAGGGCAGTCAAAGGCATGGTCAACTGTTTCATGGGCTAATCGGTCTCCTTTGGCTGGAGGGACGGTGTTATCATAGAAAAAGGGAGCCGTCAACGGCTCCCCTTCGTGCCAGCCCTTGCGGGATTATTTTACGATCACGAATTCAGCCCGCCGGTTTTTCGCCCAGGCCTCTTCGCTGTGGCCGGGGTCGAGGGGTTTTTCCTCGCCGTAGCTGATGATCGACAGCCGTGCGGCCGGCACGCCCAGGGTGATCAGGTAGCTCATGGCCGCCTTTGCCCGCTTTTCACCAAGAGCCAGGTTGTATTCGTCGGAGCCGCGCTCGTCGCAATGCCCTTCGATGGATACCTTGGCGTTGGGCATCTTCTTCAGCAGCGCCTCGGCATTGCGGGAGAGCGTGTCGCGGGCGGTCTGGGAGAGGACGAACGCGTCGAACTCGAAATAGATGCGTTCAAGGGATGTTTCGGCGGCCTCGGCTCTGCCTGAGGTGTCCGATGTCTGTGAAGCCACCGCCACGGGGGCTTCGGTTATGGTCTGGGCTTTGACCGGTTCCTCTCTGGGCTGGACAGGCTGCGGCGCCGGCGATGCGGGCGCGGCGGCAACCGGCGGAGCGGCCTGGTCGGGTTTCACCATTTCCTTCTTTGCGCAACCGCCGACGAGAGACAGGGCGAAGCAAGCCAGGGCAACGACACCGAGTGTGCGAGAATGCATGGTTCCTCTCCTTTTCGTTAATGCAGTGGTCGGGCGGGTACGACCCGCGCCGCGTTAACGCGATCAATTATATATAATGGTGATGCTTTTTCAATGGTTTAGGCAGTATACCCCCAAAAAACAGGGTGTTACCATCGTGGTGACCAAGCCGGATGGGATGCTTTTCCCTTGCTTCGGTAGACCCGCGTCTGGCCGCTGCCGTCGGAACGCATGACGTAGATGGCTTCGCCTCCGTCGCGGGTGGAACTGAACGTCAGAAACCGTCCGTCCGGGGACCAGCGGGGATGCTCGTTGCTTCCTTCGCTGGTGAGGCGGGTGTCGTCGGTTCCGTCCGGTGCGATGGAGTAGATCTGGAAGCCCCCCTCCTGACGGCAGTAGACGATCCTGTCTCCCTTGGGCGACCAGCGGGGCGAGACATTGTAGGCGCCGCTGGTTGTGAGCCGCCGCACGTCGGAGCCGTCGGCGTTCATGATGAATACCTGGGGCTTGCCGAGCCGGTCCGAGACAAAGGCGATCCGCTTGCCATCCGGAGACCAGGCGGGTGAAACATCAATGGCCTGGTGGGTGGTGAGCCGTCTGGGCTCCCTGCCGTCCCGGGAAATTACGTAGATTTCGGAATTGCCGTCCCGGCTCATGGCAAGGGCCAGTTGTTTGCCGTCCGGGGACCAGGTGCCGGTAACGTTGATGCCCCGGTGTGACGATACCACCGCTTCCGTTCCGGTGAATATTTCGCGCCGGAAAAGATCCGGATTGCCGCGACGATAGGAGGTATAGGCGAGCTCACGGCCGTTGGGGGAAAAATCGGGGTTCAGGTTGATGGAGCGGTTCTTCGTGAGACGCTGCACGGTGTGCCCGTCGTAGTCCATCAGGTAGATCTCCTTGTTGCCGCTCTCGGTGGAGACAAAGGCGATCTTGCCCGTGAAGGGGCCCCGTTCCCCGGTCATTGCCTGCATGATGTCGTCGGAAAAGGTGTGGGTGATCCGGCGCAGATCCGAGCGTTTGCCGGTATAGCGCTTGGCAGCGAGCTCGCGTCCCTGGGTGGCGTTGTAGAGGCGGAACTCCACGGTGACAGAGTCACCGGCGATGGTGTAGCCGCTCTTGACCAGCAGATCAACGCCGGCGTTCCTCCAGGAGCCCAGGTCGAACTCGCCGGGGCGAATTCCCCCCGGCGCGGTGCCCGCCGGCGGAGCCACCACGCTGAAGGGGCCCGCCAAGGTCATGTCGAACCTGAGTACTTCGGCCATGTCCCGGGCCAGGGCGGCATCGTCGGCACCGCCGAGATTCCGTGGATTATCCACGGCAAGGGTGAGGTTGTGCGCCCCCGAAGCGGTCACCTCGCGGTAGACATCCTCGGAATGGATCACCGCCGGCATGACGGCGGCGACCAGCAGGGCGAGGAGCGTGGCAATGATTCGTACGCGTTTCATTATCTCTTCCCTACCCCCTCCGGCCTGAAGATGAAGCCGGTTTCGAACTCCCCCCCGGACGGCGGCGGAGTGAACGTTTTCTCCGCCATGGCGATGGCCTTCATGACCGATTCCTCGAATATCCGGTCGCCGGTCGAGCGTTCGATCCGCTGGCGCGCTACGCGGCCGTGGGGGTCTATGGTCAGCCGGATCACCACTTCGGGCGTCTTTGCCTGGTGGGCGATGGTGTAGCGGAAGGCGTCCCTGAGACGTGACTGGATGTACGCGGCGTAATCGCTTCCGGCCTGGGTGCCGGTCGCACCGGGCATTCCTGCCGGTTCGGCCCGGCCGCTGCCGTTCACTTTGCGCCTGAGAGCATCGAAAGCCGCTTCCTGGCGCCGCTCGTCCACATTGCGTTTGAGCGCGGAAAGCCGATCTTCGAACTCTTTGCCGGTGTCGGCTGTGGTGGACGATTTTTTGCCAACAGCGGCAGGAGCGCGGGGTGCCGGCCGGGAAATGGTCATGGCCTGGCTGGCGGGAGGGGGCGGCTCGGGAGGGGCTCCGCCGACCGTGGGGCTTCCGGCTCTCGGAGATGCTACCGGCAGGTTCACCACGTCCACATAGTAGACCGGGGCCTCCGTGTAGCGCGGTACCTGAAAGCGGACGACCAGGGCCAGTGCGGCGAGGGCCAGGTGAAGCAGAGCCGATGCCGCGAACCCCCAGCCAAGGCCCGATTCTCGATGGGTGATACTGCGATTCATTTCCCCGGCGCGGGCTCCGTCACCATGCCGAGCCGCTCGATGCCGGCACCTTTGATTTCGGCCATGGTCTTGACCACCTGGCCGTAGGGGACATCCCGGTCGGCCTTCAGGAAAACCTCCTTCTTGGCCCGGTTTGCCACCATGGCGGTCAGCTTGGCCGTGAGGTCGCCGGAGGCCACTTCGGTGCTGTTCACGAACACCTTGCCGGCCCGGTCGATGGAGACCACCACCGCCTCGTCCTGGGCGGTCATGGCCTTGGTTTCGGCCTTGGGAAGATTTACCTGGACCCCCTGCTGCATCATGGGTGCAGTCACCATGAAAATGATGAGGAGCACGAGCATGACGTCAACCAGGGGGGTGACATTGATCTGCGACATGGTGCCGCGGTCGCCGCTGTTTCTGCTGCCGACTTCCATACAGACTCCCTATTTTCCCGCAAAGGTCCGCTGGACGATGTTGAGGAATTCGGTGGAGAAGTTGTCCATGGAGGCGATGAGGACCTTGATCTTGTGCTGGAAGTGGTTGTAGGCCATGACCGCCGGGATGGCAGCCACCAGGCCGATGGCGGTGGCGATCAGCGCCTCGGCAATGCCCGGTGCCACGACGGCCAGCGATGCGGAGCCGGTTTCACCGATTCCCTTGAATGCGTTCATGATCCCCCAGACCGTCCCGAACAGCCCGATGAAGGGTGCCGTGGAGCCGGTGGTGGCCAGGAAGGTCACGTACTTCTCCAGCCTGGTGATCTCCGAGGTGGTCGCGCGGCGCAGCGCACGGGCGATGTTCTCGATCCCTCCCAGGTCGGTGCTCACCACGCCCGGCTCGTCCCGCTGTTCTCCTCCTTTGTCGAGAAGCCGGCGCAATTCGGCGTAGCCTTCGCTGAACAGCACCGAGAGGGGGGAGTTTCCGAACCGGTCCAGTTGGGAGCTGATGGCATCGAAACGCTTGGTTTTCCAGAAGAAGTCAAGGAACCGGTCCGACTCGCCGTTTGCCCGGTTGATCTGCAGGAGCTTGAAGAAAATGATGGCCCAGGAAACCACGGAAAAGAAGATGAGCACGACCAGCACCAGCTTGACCACCAGCCCGGTCCCAGCGAAAAGTGTCACGATACAACCTCCGGTTGAGGGTATCCGCCCTCGGAATAATGTAACTAGGAACGAAAAGGTAGCTTAGACCTTGTCCTTGTGCCCGTCAACTGTTTCAGTAGCAGGACGGTCTGCGGTCGGCGAAGCAGGGTATCTGGCCGCGCCATGTCTCCATCACCTGGAAGTCGAGGGTTGCCATGGGTTCGCATGCTTCGTAGCCGCCTTCGGCCAGGAGTTCTCCCTTGGGGCCGATGATCAGGCTGGAGCCGAAGAAGTCCAGCTTGCCCTGTACTCCGCAACAGTTGGCGGCCACCACGAAGAGCTGGTTCTCGATGGCCCGGGCCCGCAACAGCGTCCGCCAGTGTTCTTCCCGCGGTTTGGGCCACTCGGCCGGGACAACGATGATTTCGGCTCCTTCAACCGCCAGCCGTCGCGCCAGTTCCGGGAAGCGAAGGTCGTAGCAGATGAACACGCCGAGCCGGCCCACGTGGGTATCGACCACCAGCCACCGGTCGCCGCCATCCAGGGAGCGATCCTCCCCCATGAGGGAGAAGAGGTGGATCTTGCGGTAGGAGCCGAGCAGTTCGCCATGATCAAGAACATACGCGGTGTTGAACACCTTTTCGCCATGGGGTTCCGGCATGCTGCCGACGATGACCATGTCCAGTTCCCTGGAGAGCCGGCCCAGCTCCGCCACCACCTCTGGGGTCCGCTTGGCCAGTTCGTTGAGTTCCTTGTAGGCGTAGCCGGTGCTCCACATCTCGGGGAGAACCGCAAGCCGGCACCCCTGGGATGCCAGTCGCCGCAGGGCCTCCTGGACGTACGCCACGTTGGCGTCAATGTCGCCGAGCCTGACAGTGAATTGTACGGCTCCTGCCTTGACGGTCCGATTCATGGGAAAGCCTCCGGGTTCAGGGGATACAAACCCTGTGGATGACGAAAGAGTGTACCGTTAACCCGCTTATATTTCAACTCAATAGATGGTGGACGGCCGGCTGGGCAGTGGCGTATCATGGGGGGCATGAGTGAGCCGCTGCATCTCTACGTCCATATCCCTTTCTGCCTGAAGAAGTGCCGTTACTGCTCTTTCGTTTCACGGTCGGACGCGCCCCTGGCGATCGACGACTACGCATCCCTCGTGGCCCGGGAGATGGAGATGCGGGTCGCGGCGGCGAATCCCCC
>NZ_JCAMRN010000071.1:0-19192 GCF_059620965.1 Geobacter sp. PheSNFMC | reverse complement strand
CGTGGGCCAGATGCAGCAGGGGGTAGCAAATATCGTCACGAGCCTGTTGCGAGACGGCGTGACCGCCATCGGCCTGCTGGGCGTCATCTTCTACCGCAACTGGCAGCTGGCGCTCATCACGTTTATCGTGCTCCCCCTTACGGCCGTTCCGGCCCAGAAAATCGGCAAGAGGATCAAGAATCTGGCAAAACAATCCCTGGGCCAGATGGGTGAGATCACGAGCATTCTCCAGGAGACGTTCTCCGGCATCAAGGTGGTGAAGGCATTCCGTCAGGAGAAGAGCGTTGTGGACCGGTTCAGCCGGACCAATTTCGGCCTGTACCGCTACCTGCGCAAGAGCATAAAATACGAATCGCTTCACACGCCCATCATGGAGATCATCACTTCGTTCGGAGTGGCGGGGGTGATCTGGTTCGGCGGCAGCCAGGTCATGGACGGCAAGATGACGGCGCCCGAATTCTTCTCTTTCCTGACCGCCATGGTGATGCTCTACGGCCCGATCAAGAAGGTCCTCAGCGCCTACAATACGGTTCAGCAGGCCATGGGGGCGGCCGAACGGGTTTTCGAGGTAATCGATCATCCAACGGACATCCAGGACCCGCCCGATCCGGTGGAGCCGGGAACGGTACGCGGCTCCGTGGAACTGCGCAATGTCTCGTTCAGCTATGACGATGAGGAGGTGCTGCGCGACGTATCGTTCACGGCCGGGCGGGGCGAGGTGGTGGCGCTGGTGGGGCCCTCGGGCGCCGGGAAGACGACGGTCATGTCGCTCATTCCCCGGTTTTACGATGTGACCGGCGGTGCGGTGCTCATCGACGGGATCGACGTACGGCGCTTGCGCCTGGATGACCTCCTTTGCCAGATCGCCCTGGTGGATCAGGAAACGATCCTGTTCAACGAAACCATCGCCAACAACATCAGGCTCGGCAACTCCGATGCCTCCCTGGAGGACGTGGAGCGCGCGGCCCGGTCTGCCTTTGCCCACGACTTCATCATGGAGATGCCCGAGGGGTATGACACAAACATCGGCGACCGGGGCGTGCGCCTCTCCGGTGGTCAGCGGCAGCGGCTCTGCATCGCCCGGGCCATTCTCAAGAATGCGCCGATTCTCCTTCTGGACGAGGCCACCAGCGCCCTTGACACCGAAAGCGAGCACATGGTCCAGCAGGCCCTGGCCAATCTGATGAAGAACCGGACCACCCTTGTGATTGCCCACCGGCTCTCCACTGTTCTCCATGCGGACCGGATCGTGGTCATCGACAAGGGTGAGGTGGTTGAGGTCGGGACCAACGACGAGTTGTTGGCGCGCGACGGGCTCTACCGCAAGCTCTACGACATGCAGTTCAAGTGAAAGGCCGGGACCGGTCCCGGGTTTGACGGCCGACCGGTCGGGGATGGCGTTTCGATGGTCTTTCTTGTGTACGACATACTGCTGCTCCTGCTGTCGCCCGCGATTATCGCCCACCACGCCTGGCGGACGGTGAGCCGGGGGAGGAGTTTCGCCGGGTTCGGCGAGCGGTTCGGGTTCATCGCGCCGGAACGGCTCATGCCCGTTGCGGGCAAGAGACCCATCTGGGTCCACGCGGTTTCGGTGGGTGAAACCATGGCGGTGAAACCCCTGCTGCGTGAGCTGAAACATCGGTATCCCGAGCGGCCCGTTGTGCTCTCAACCGTGACCGAGACCGGACGCTCTGTTGCCGAGAAGATCGCCGAGGCGGATCTCGTCGTCTACTTCCCCTTTGATTTCGGCTGTGCCGTGTCTCGCGCACTTCGGCTCGTGTCACCGTCGCTGGTCATTGTGGTGGAGACGGAGATCTGGCCCAATTTCCTGCGCTACGCCCGTCGGATGGCAATCCCCGCCGTCATGGTCAACGGCCGTATCTCGGACCGCTCCTTTCCGCGCTACCTCCGGTTTTCATGGTTTTTTGCCCCACTCCTGGCAAAGCTGTCCGCCCTCTGCATGCAGAGCGAGGAGGATGCCCGCCGCATCGTGGCTATCGGTGCGCCGGCGCACCGGGTGTTCGTGACACGCAACCTCAAGTACGACCTCCCCGTGAGAACCCTGAGCCCTGCGGAACGCGAGGAATTGCACCAGCGTTACCGTCTCCCACCGGGCACCCTCGTCATCACTGCCGGAAGTACCCATGCCGGTGAGGAAGAGGCCGTGGCGGACAGCTATGCCCGCCTTGTCCGGGAGCGGCCAGGGCTGTTCCTGGTGCTCGTGCCCCGGCACCCGGAGCGTGCCGCTGAAGTAGGAACGATGCTGCAGGGCAAAGGGATTCCCCATGTGCGTCGTTCCGCCCTTGATGGGGCGCCTGAACCGGCAGCCGGCGGAGTTCTGCTGGTGGACACCATTGGTGAGCTCATGAACCTCTATGCCCTGTCCGACCTGGTCTTCGTGGGGGGAAGCCTCGTGCCCGTGGGAGGGCACAACCTGTTGGAACCTGCGTCGGTCGGGGCTCCGGTCCTGTTCGGCCCCCACATGCACAATTTTCGGGAGATAACGGCCCTGGTCCTGGCAGCCGATGCGGGCGAGCAGGTTGAGGACCGAGCCGGCCTGGAGGATGCCCTGCGGCGGCTCCTGAACGACGAGCCCCGCCGACTCGCCATGGGAGAGCGCGGCATCCGCCTCATGGCCGAGCAGGGGGGCGCCGCCTCCCGTCACCTGGAGATCATCGGGCGCCTGCTTGTCACGGGGAGCGGCGAGTGAGTTGCACGGGGTTCTGGCGGAACCTGGCTTCCGGTGAAGAGCGCGGCGCGGCTGCCCGGCTTCTCGGCGCGGTCCTCGCCATCCCTGCCGTCCTTTATGGACTGGTGGTCCGGCTCCGGGCACTGGCCTACGCCAATGGACTGTTTGCGGTCAGGCGCCTGGACCGTCCGGTGATCTCCGTGGGTAACCTGACCGTGGGGGGCACGGGCAAGACCCCCATGGTGGCGTACCTGGCGCGCCGGCTCATGGCGCGGGGCAAGCGGGTTGCGGTCATCTCGCGGGGGTACGGCGGGTCGCTGGAAGGCGAAACACGCATCGTCTCCGACGGGCGTACGGTCTTGCTCACCGCTGCCGAGGCGGGGGATGAGCCCGTGCATCTGGCAACATCGGTGCCCGGGCTCATGGCGGTCATCGGCGCGGACCGTTACGCAGCCGGTCTCCTGGCGCTGGAACAGCTCGATCCGGACGTCTTCATTCTGGATGACGGCTACCAGCACCTCCGGCTCCACCGGGACCTGAACATCCTGCTCATGGATTGCCGCCGGCCCCTCGGCAACGGCCGGACCTTGCCGGCGGGACTGCTCCGGGAACCGCGGGCGGCCATCCAGCGGGCCGATCTGGTGGTCTACACCCGCTGCACCGGTGGCGAAGCCCCGGCGGTTCACGGCATGGTCCCTTCGTGCCGGGCCGGTCACGCACTGACGGGGGCGGCTCTTCTTCCCGATGGAGAGGTGCAGCCGTTAGGAGCCCTGCGCGGCCGCAGAGGGGTTGCCTTTGCCGGCATCGCCGAGCCGGAGGGTTTTTTCGAGGCCCTTCGCAGGGAGGGGCTGGATATCGTGGCGACCATTCCCTTTGCCGATCACGCCTCTTACGGTGAGCGAGAGGTGAACATGCTGCGGGAAGCGGCCACGGGTGCCGATTACCTGGTCACCACCGGCAAGGATGGGGTCAAGCTGTCTGCCCATCTGGCGCGCCTGCTGCCGGTCTACGCCACAGTGCTCGAAATGCGCCCGCTGGATCCCGGTCCCCTTGAAGCGGCCCTGGACAAAGTGCTTTAAAAGGAATTTACGCTATGGCATTATCTATCGAATTATTCGAAATACTGGCATGTCCCCGCTGCACCGGGGAGGTGAAACCGGTCAATAACGGTTCGGCCCTTGTCTGCGAGGCATGCCGCCTCAGGTTCCCCGTGCGGGACGATATCCCTGTGATGCTCCTCGACGAGGCTGAGCCCATCGGGGACCGGTGAACGGGGCAGGGGACCGGTACACGCTTTGGATATACGGCAGGAGACAATCGGCAGCATTCTCGTCCGATCCACCAACTGGATCGGCGATGCGGTGATGACCACACCGGCGCTGCGGGCAATTCGCGAGAGCTTCCCGAACGCCCGGGTGACGGTATTGGCCAATCCGTTGGTGGCACCGCTGTTCACCGGTCACGGAGCCGTGGATGACGTCATCATCTATGACCGAAAAGGTGCGCATGCCGGCCTGCGGGGCAAAATGCGGCTTGCTCGTGACCTGCGAACCCGGCGGTTCGATCTGGCGATTCTGCTGCAGAATGCCGTTGATGCGGCGCTCATCGCCTGGCTTGCCCGGATTCCCCGGCGCATGGGATACCGGACCGATGGCCGCGGGCCGCTCCTGACCCACGGGGTAGCGGTTGACGGCGCCACGCGCCTGCTCCATCACGTGGAATACTACCTGGCCATGCTCGCCCGTTTCGGGGTCACCACCGGTGACCGGCATCTTGAGCTGGCTACCACGGCCGACGAGGATGCCGCCATGGCAGAACTTTTGGCGGGGCACGGAATCGGGTCTCGCGATGCCCTCCTCGGCATCAACCCCGGCGCCTCGTACGGCGCGGCCAAGCGGTGGTATCCGGAGCGCTTTGCCGCCGTGGCCGACGAGCTGTCCCGCCGCTGGGGTGCGCGGGTCGTGGTGACCGGCGGGCCGGGTGAAGCGGCCATTGCCGCCGACATTGCCGCGGCCATGACCACCCCCTGTGTCGTCATGGCGGGGAAGACATCGGTACGGGAGCTCATGGCGCTCATCAAACGCTGCGATTTCTTTATCACCAACGACTCGGGCCCCATGCACATTGCGGCGGCCTTCGGCGTCCCGCTCGTGGCCGTGTTCGGCTCCACGGACCATGCGACCACCTCGCCCTGGAGCGAACGGGCCGTCATCGTGCGCCGCGACACCGACTGCGCCCCGTGCCTGCTGCGGGAATGCCCCACCGACCACCGGTGCATGACCGCAGTGACGACGGCCGAGGTGGTGGAGGCCGCGGAACGGCTCCGGGCAGGCCGTCAAGCACTACCATCCCAGGGAGTATCGTGATGGCCAGACCCAGGCTGTATATCGATGAATTCGTCGGCATCACCAACCGCCTCGAAACCCTGCCGCTCGCCTTTGCCATCCAGAAGGAATACGGGCACGAGATCATTCTGGACTGGAGCGAGCTGGATTCGTTCAGCGTGGCCGGGACCCGCCGGGCAAAGCTCCGCTTCTGGCAGAAGCCGGGGGCGCTCCGGGTTCGCAACTGTGATGCCGCCCAGTTCGCCACCCTTGGCGGCAAGAAGATCATCCTCCGTTCCTTGGACGGCCCATCGGACAAGCTGGACCCCATCTATCTGGACGTGGCGTCCCGCGTAACAATTGCGCCGCATCTGGCCGATGCCATCAGGCGGACCTTCGCGCGGGCCCAAGGGAGGCCCGTGGTGGCCGTGCACATCCGCCACGGCGACTACCGGATCGTGGACGAGTCGCGCTACGATCCCCTTGCCTGCGAGTGGCCGGCAGTCCCCCTCTGGTGGTATGAGGCGGTCATGGAGCGGATCGCGTTCAAGCAGAAGGATGTCAGCTTCTTCCTCTCCTGCACGGGGGATCCGGCGACCTACGAGACGCTCCACCGCCGGTTCGACGTGTTCACCCTCGACGTGACGTCACCCTATGACTACAAGGGGCCCGATCACGACTCGCGGGTGAATCCCGTGGCAGACCTCTTTGCCCTGGCCTGCTGTCCCGTGATGCTGGCAACCCCCCTGTCGGGTTATTCCCACTGGGCTGCCAACGCCCTCGGTATCCCGGCCGTCTGCATCATCCCCCGGGCGGGCGCCACGCCGGACAATCCCCTCATGGGTGCGCTCAGGCTCTACGGCAAGCGGCTGCCGGCCTGGCGGACCGCCGGCAGGGAGGAGGGTGCCGAACCCATCAGCGATGACTTCGAGGGGGTCGACCTGACCGGCACGGCGGATACCTCGTGGCTGTAACTGATTTTCCGGCAGACAAAGGAGAGAACATGGCGAAGGTTTCCGTTTACATCATAGCCTACAACGAGGAGCAGAAGATCGAGCCGGCCCTGCAGAGCGTCACCTGGGCCGACGAGATCGTGGTGGTCGACTCCTTCAGCACCGACCGGACGGCTGAGATCGCCCGGAAGTATACCGACAAGGTCGTCCAGGTTCCCTTCGAAGGGTTCGGCAAGCTGCGCAACAGCGCCATAGCCGCCACGTCCCACGAATGGATCTTCAGCCTCGATACGGACGAGCGCTGCACCGAAGAGGCCAAGAACGAGATTCTCGCCATCATCGACAGCCCCGATGCCCTGGACGCCTACTACGTGCCGCGCCGCAACATCTTCATGGGGCGCTGGGTCAGGTATTCCGGCTGGTATCCCGACTATCGCCAGCCCCAGCTTTTCCGTCGCGGCGCCCAGGTCTTCACGGACGAGGTGGTGCATGAGTCGTTTACCACCATCGGCCGGGTCGGCCACATGAAGAATGCCATCTGGCAGATTCCGTTCCGCAATTTCGAACAGATGATTTCCAAGATCGACCGCTATTCCACCCTGGGCGCGGCCAAGATGGCCGCCAAGGGGGTACGCCCCGGCATGGGCAAGGCGCTCTTTCACGCACTGTTCGCCTTTTTCAGGATGTATATCCTGCGGCGCGGCATCCTCGACGGCTGGGCCGGTTTCGTCATCGCCCTCTACACCTTCGAGGGGACGTTCTACCGGTACGCCAAACAAGTGGAGGCGGCACGCGGCTGGGTCATGACCCGGCCGGAAGAACTCGAACGGTAAATTCCACGGCCCGCTGAGATGCTTTCCATGGACAGGAACACCGGCACCGGCAGCAGACTGACCGTCCTTTTCGTCGAGTCGTCCAAAAATTTTGGCGGCCAGGAGCGGCGCATTGTCCACGAGGCGCGGCTGTTGAGGGATGCCGGGCACCGTCCCCTCATCCTCTGTCCTCCCGATGCGTTGCTCTGTGCACGGGCGCACGCGGCAGGACTCATTGCAGCCGGCGTGCCCATGCGCAACGCGATGCACCCGGTTGCCATCCGCTCCCTCTGTACCGTTATCCGCCGGGAGGGGGTGGATGTCATCTATTCCCACTCGGCAAAGGATTCATGGCTCGGCGGAATCGCTTCCCTTCTCACCGGAGTTCCGCTCGTCCGCAGCCGGGAACTCCTGAACCCCATCAAGCGGGCCGTCTCCTACAACCTGCTGCCGAAACGGGTGCTTGCCTGCAGCAATGCGGTGCGGGAGCATCTGATCGCCAGCGGTGTAGACCCTCGCAAGGTGTACGTGCAGTACCCGCCCGTGGCTACGGCGCGGTTCGCCTCGGTTGCCGACGAGGAGCGACTGAAGACCAGACGTGATCTGGGGCTCAACGGTCACTTCCCCGTCATTGCCTGTGTGGCAGGGTTCCGTGGTGAGAAGCGCCAGGAAGACCTGATTCGGGCCATGGCGCTGATCCGCTGCCCTTTCCCGACGGCACGGCTCGTTCTTGCCGGGAGCGGCTGGCATGTGGCCAACCTGCGGGGCTTCGCCGAGGAGGCCGGGGTGGCGGACCTGGTGGATTGCCCCGGCGAGCGTGAGGACGTGCCGGCGCTGCTGGCGAACACCGACGTGTTCGTGCTTCCCTCATCCCTGGAGCCCTTCGGCATGTCGCCGGTGGAGGCCATGGCCGCCGGCGTGCCCGTGGTGGTGACCCGCACCGGCGGGCTCGCCGAGATCGTAACGGACGGCGTGGACGGGATTCAGGTGCCCGTGGGCGATCACGGTGCCATCGCTGCGGCAGTCATCCGGATCTGCAGCGACAGGCAGCTCCGTGACCGGCTTGCGGCCGCAGGCCTGCGGCGCGCCTCCGACTTTGATGAAGCACGGGCCATCAAGGGGCTTCTCGGCCATTTCAACGACGTCATCGCCCGAAGGATCTGAGCATATCGTGACAGCATCACCCGCCTCCATACTCATCATCAATATCCGGCTCATCGGCGATGTCATCCTGACCACGCCGCTCGTCGGCATCCTGAAAAATGCATTCCCTGACGCAGCCATCGACTTTCTGGTGAACCGGGGTACCGGCGAGTTTCTGGAAAAGGACCCGCGGGTCAGGCGGGTCATCTATTCGGAGAAGGGCTCGGTTGCTGCCGGTGGGGGGCGTGAAGGCGGCTACCTTGGAGATATCTTCAGGCGCTACGACCTCGCCATCACCATGAACGCCTCGGATCGGGGGAGTGTTGCCGCCCTGCTGGCGGGAACAAAGACACGGGTCGGTTTCTTCGTGGGCGAGAGGTGGTACACGCGCTTGTGGAAGCGGCTTCTGTTCGATCACCTTATCCCCATGCCGTATAGCACGCATGTGGCCTTGCTCAACAAACTGGTGGCCAATGCCCTCGGGGTTGAAGTCGGGCAACTCCGGGTTACCATTTACTGGGATGGGGAGGATGAAGCGCGTGTCGATCAGTTCCTGGCGCACGCCGGGGTGACCGGGCCGTTTTTCGTGATTCACCCTTTTGCCCGCTGGCGTTATAAGTACTGGCAGATGGAGCGGATAGCCGCCCTGAGCGACCGTGTTGCGGAGCGATACGGGCTCTGCCCCGTCTGGACGTCATCGCCCTCGAAGGAAGAAGTAGCCCTGCTGGAGTTGTGGGCAGGCCAGTGCCGGTACCGGCCGGCCCTGGTAAAGGGCGAGTTCAGTCTCAATCAGATGAGTTGCCTTCTGAGCCGCAGCTCCCTCTACCTCGGCCTCGACACCGCCATAACCCATCTGGCCGCGGCAGCCGGGGTGCCGCTGGTGGCCCTGTACGGGCCAACCATCGGGGAGCGCTGGTCACCGTGGAACAATGACGGGCCCCTGGCCCAGCAGTGCCCCCTGCCGAGGGGCGTTCAGCGGAACGGCCATATCGTCCTCCTGCAGAAGGAGTATCCATGTATCCCGTGCGGCAAGGCCGGCTGCGACGACGCGGGGGGCGAGAGCCCCTGCATGCTCGGGATCGAAGTGGATGAGGTCATGGATGCCGTTGCCTGTCTCGAAGAGAATTTCGCGCCAAGGATGACCACGTGAAAACAGAAAACAGGCACTGGCTCATCCTGTCGTATTTTTCGAGAATCGACGGCATGGCCTGTGCCCAGCACATCGACGACCGTCTGCCCTATCTGCGGAAAAGCGGCATCTCGCCCATCATGCTCACCAGCGTATGCGCAACACGGCACGAGGGGCTGGTTCACCGGCGAGTTCCATCCGTGGCACCCTCGGGCATCCGTTACGAGCTTCGCCACCTGCGCCGCCGGAGCCGGGTCGCAAAGGTGCTGGCGCCGCTCGTCAATGTACTGTCCTTGCCGTTCTATCTGATCGAAAAAATCATAGTCGATCTCGACAGCCAGTGGTCCTGGTTCCCTCTGGCAGCGTGGCGCGGCCGTGCGCTCTGCCGGGAGTTCGCGCCGGAGCTCATTTATTCGACCGGCGGTGCATCGAGCGCGCACGTGGCCGCGTTCATCATCTCGCGAATGACCGGCATCCCTTGGATTGCCGAATTGCAGGACCCCCTGGTGTATGGCGATTCGACGCGAAGCCGGCGGGCTCAGCGGCTCTACGGCGGTATCGTCTCCCTCATGTGCAGGCATGCGTCGGCCGTCGTTTTCCTCACGGAAGAGGCGAGACGGCGTGCCGCGGCCTCGACGGAACTGGGGGACAAGGGACGGGTGATCTATCCGGGTGCTGACCCGGCAATAATGCCGGATGCCCCCTATCAGCGGGGGGAGCGCTGCTGTTTCGCCCATTTTGGTTCATTGGGAGGCACCCGAAACCTCCGGGTGTTTTTGCAGGGCTTGCGGTTGCTCTTCGAGGAACGTCCCGAGCTTGCCGGGCTCATCCATGTCGATCTCTACGGGACCGCCGATCGGACAACCATCGAAGATATTCGCGCATTTCCCTATCCCGGGGTCATCAGGAATTTCGGACGGATTCCCCGGAAAGACTCCTTGATCGCCATGAAGCGGAGCGATGTGCTTCTGCTCATCCAGAACACCGACAGCATCTCCACTGAAACGATTCCGTCAAAGGTGTATGAGTATCTGCATGCGGGGAGGCCGATTGTGGGGCTGGTGCATGAAAACGAAGAACTTCAATCAATGCTTGTGCAGTATGGGCACCATGGGGTTTCTGCTGATGATCCGGCGTCAGCCCGGTGGGGAATCCATGCCAGCTATGAACAATGGGCTAAGGATGCTTTAACGGCGGGCACTATATCGAGTTACACCGTCGAATCCGCGGTTTCCAGGCTAGTAGCCGCATGTTCGGATTTGAAATCGCGAGGCGAGGATGACTGATGCGGTTGCTGCGCCCCTTTGACGTCGCTCCTGCTGTCAAGAAACGGCGATAACCGCTCGTGCCGGCATCGCCAAGGATACGCTTGGTTGGCAGTATATGAGCGCTCTGAACGGAACCGGTTTGCTGTTTACAAATCTCATTGACTGTTTTTATAAAGTTTGTTGGAGGAGCAATGTCTAAAAGGTACGGGCTATGCGACAAGTTCCGGTTTTTCAGACGGAAGCTTCATCGGCACCAAAACTTTTTCAACAGAAAAAATGAAGTGTCTCTGTTGACAGGGCTCTTTTTCGACGCTCGGGGTGAACGGGTTATTTTTGGAGGCGCAGAGCGCTATATTATCAACCTGGGAGAACTGCTTGAGAATGAATTCGGAAAGAGTCTGACCGTATATCAGCGGGGAGCCACTTATGAGCCATGGGTGCGCCAGTATCAAAATATAACTGTAATAGGCTTGCCAGTGGGTGGTAAGTACAAGTTTCTGAATCATGTTTTTCATAGGCTTGTTGCCCCTGCCGATCTAACTATCTATAATCAGCTTGATCTGGCAATTCCTTATTGTCATAACCCGGCCATTGCCATATCTCACGGTATTTATTGGGATTCACCCCAGGCTGGGGAAGCAAAGAAGAGGCGAATGATCAAGCATTATATTGCAGGATTGCGTAACGTTAACACACTGATATCAGTAGATACAACAACACTCCATTTTTTTAGGGGAACGATTGATTGCCGTTTTGTTAATGGAAAATCTCATTATGTTCCTAACTTTGTTGATACAGAGATTTTTCATCCTTCAAAGGACCTCTCGACATCTTCCGGCTTGACAATAACCTATCCGAGGCGTCTCTACGAGGCCCGCGGCTTCTTCCTAATGGCTGAAGCAATGGATCTCCTTTTAGATCGTTATACGGATATTACATTGTGTTTTGCCGGTGAAATAGACAATGAGAAGGTTCGTAGAGAATTGGACCGCCTGATTTCCAGCTATCCGGGGCGGATATCCTACTGCCTTACTGACTTTGACGACATGGCAACAGTGTACCGCACAAGCGACGTAGTTGTAATCCCGACGCTTTACAGTGAGGGCACTTCCCTTTCCCTGCTGGAGGCCATGGCAAGCGGCTGCTGCGTTGTTGCTACTGATGTAGGTGGTTTGACCGATTTGGTTATAGATAATTATAACGGAGTTCTTTGTGAGCCTACCGTTACAAGCTTAACTGAAGCATTGGCCGAAGTAATCGAGGATACTGAGAAACGTGCACGCTTGGCTGCATGTGCCAGGGAAACGGTGGTCGCTTCATTCGGTAAGCAACGCTGGCAGCAGAAATGGCGGGATATTCTTAAGGCCCATTTAGATGTGTGAATCAGTTGGGGTCTGCTTCAATAATCCAGGAGTGTTGACAATTGCCTATGAGAGAGCCAGATAATACTGTTGCTATTGTAAAGTGTCCCTTGTGCGGAGGCCAATCCTTAAGGACTGCGCAGCGTTTGGGTGGATTTGAGCTTTTCTTGTGCAATGCGTGCAATTACCGTTTCGCGTATGACGCTTTTAATGTCAAGGTTGATTATAATCAACTCTATGAGAGCATGGATTACCTTGCTGAACAAGTGAATCCTATTGAGCAAGATTTTGAAGCTGAGAACTTCGCTTTACATCCAACCTATCGGCCCTTCTTTGTACAAGTTGCATGCTGGCCGGGAGCGACCCTTCTGGACTTCGGCTGTGGAGTTGGACGTTTCTGTCATGCTGCTGCCTCGGTGGGCTGGAGTGTAAGTGGTATCGATACGTCTGAGCAGGCCATAAGCGTCGGAAGGCGCAAGGCTGCGTTCCCTCTTCGGTATGGAACGCTGGATGATGAGCTCAGTAGAGGCGTGACCTACGATGCGCTTACCGCCTTTGAAGTCATGGAGCACGTGCCCGACCCAGTGGGCACACTAAAAAAGATGGCGCGGCTCTTGCGTCCGGGAGGCCACATCTTTGTTACCGTTCCCAATTGGGATAGCCCGGAAATCCGGAACGCTGTCAGGCCCGACCTAATTCCTCCAGTTCACGTTGGATTCCATCAGAAGCGCTCGGTCAAGGTCATGCTCGAAGCTTCTGGGTTTCGTAATGTCGTACTAGGTGAAATCGGAGGGTTTGAGCGAAAGCCGGGTTTTCGAGGGCTCTTAAGCTTTATCGTCAGGAAGTGTCGAGGGAAGATACTCCCTCCGATTGGAGTGTGGGGCCATGCTCGAAAATAATTCCATGGTGCGCGTTGCAATGGTTACCTGCACGATGCATCCAGGAGGGCTCGAGACGTATCTCCTGAGACTGGGCGGATATCTCAAGAGTAAAGGGTATCAGGTAGATATCATAACCACGGCAGATAAAGGCCCATGGTTTGGGCTTATCAGGGAAAGAGGGATTGGCAGCAAGCATTTTCAACAACCCAGGAAGCGCTGGAGGCGCCTTCACGCCATAAAGGTTGCCGTTAAACTTGCCTTGGCAAGATATGATGTCATTTTCACGAACCATGCTTCTCCTGCTCAATACTCTGTCTCACTTTTGCCAGACAGAGTCGTGGTTATTCCCGTTGTCCATAATCATCATGACGAAGTTTACAGAGTTGCCGGCCTTAATGCGGGTGCATGTAATGTGGCGGTCACGGTGAGCCCTAAACTGTATGAAACTTTCAGGCAGAAGTATCCTCATAGTAAAGCCCTGTGTATCCCACATGGGATAGACGTGCCGCCGGCTGAGATCCTTTCAGGCCGCTTGCCTCATACGTTTCCGCTGGAATTGATTTTTGTCGGTCAACTGGCCCATGATCACAAAGGCGTTTTGTTCCTTCCCGACATTGTCAAGGGCTGCCTCGCCCATGGAGCCGATGTGCGTCTCACGGTGATTGGAGGCGGACCCGATCGCGAAAGGTTGGAGAGTAAAATAAGAGAGCTCCAGTTGGAGAAGTATATTGTCTTAAAGGGAGTCATTCAGCCGGACGAAATTTACCATTATTTCACTCGTTCACATATCCATCTGATGCCCTCATTTTTTGAGGGATTAGGGCTCGTTTTGCTGGAGAGCCAAGCAAATGGTTGTGTTCCTGTTGCCAGTCATCTCCCAGGAGTCACTGACACGGCGCTGGTAGACGGCGTTTCTGGTTTTCTTGTCAAGACTGGTGCCGTCGAGGAGTTCGTTCACGCTATTTTGCTGCTCTATAACGATCCTCACAAGTGGACCACAATGAGTCACGCCGCCGCAACGTATGTGCGCCGGCATCGCTCAATAGACAAAATGGGGGAGAAGTACGTTGCGTTGATTCAGGAATGCCTCGCAGGGGAATATCCTTTGGCGAAATCACGCAAGCGGCAAATGATGTCGCTTTTTGGCAGAGTTCCTGCGGCATTGTAGGGGACGAACCGGAAGTAATGTCTGTCGTACAGTTCAAACGTAAGAGCAAATAACAGCTCAAGGGAAGAAAAAATGACGTCTGTTCTCTCCATTTTCGGCACCCGTCCCGAAGCCATCAAGATGGCGCCGGTGGTGCGGGAGCTCCAGCGCCGTCCGGACCGGTTCCGCAGCCTTGTGTGCGTCACGGCCCAGCACCGCCAGATGCTCGACCAGGTGCTCGATCTGTTCGATCTCCGTCCCGATTTCGACCTCGACATCATGAAGCCGGGCCAGGATCTCTACGATGTGACGGCCAATGTGCTCCTGGGCATGCGGAATGTGCTCAGGGAGGTGCGCCCCGATATCATTCTCGTCCACGGCGACACCACCACGACCATGGCGGCGGCCCTGGCCGGCTACTACGCGCGCATCCCAGTGGGGCACGTGGAGGCGGGATTGCGGACCCACAACAAGTTCGCGCCGTTCCCCGAGGAGATCAACCGGCAGGTGGCAGGGGTGGTCTGTGATCTCCATTTCGCCCCGACTGAGCAGGCGCGGGCAAACCTGCTCAGGGAGGGGGTTGCCGATTCGGCGATCGTCGTTACCGGCAACACGGTGGTGGACGCGCTCCTTTCCATCGTCGACCGCATCGGGCATGACGACAAGCTGACCCGGGAGATGGAGGCCCGATTTTCGTTCCTCGATCCGGCCCGGCGCCTGGTGCTCGTCACCGGCCACCGGCGCGAGAATTTCGGCGAAGGGTTCGAGAACATCTGCCGCGCCCTGGTGGAGCTTGCCCGCCGCCACGACGACGTGGAAATCCTCTACCCGGTGCACCTGAATCCCAATGTGCAGGAACCGGTGAAGAGAATCCTCGGCGGGGAAGGGGCAGCCAACATCCACTTGATCGATCCGCTCGACTATCTTCCCTTTGTGTACGCCATGAACCGGGCTCACCTGATCATCACCGATTCCGGCGGGGTGCAGGAAGAGGCGCCCTCCCTTGGCAAGCCGGTCCTGGTCATGCGCGAGACGACCGAGCGGCCCGAGGCGGTGGCCGCCGGAACGGTCAGACTCGTGGGGACGGATTTCGACCGGATCGTTGCCGAGGCCACGCTGCTTCTGTCCGACGCAGAGGCCTACGGGGCCATGAGCCGCGCCCACAACCCCTACGGCGACGGCCGGGCCGCCGGCCGGATCGCGGCCGCGCTGGAGGCGTGGGGAACAGCGCGTCGTGCCGGCGCCTCTGCCGATTGAGGTCCTGTCATGCCGCTCCGTGTACTCATCGTCAAAGTATCCGCCCTGGGGGATGTGATCCACGCCCTGCCCGTACTCGACTATCTCCACCAGGTTTCCCCCGGCATCGCGATCGACTGGGTGGTGGAGGAGGGGAACCGCGATATTCTTGAGGGACATCCGCTGCTGCGCCGGCTCCATGTGGTCCGGACCAAGGCATGGCGGCGCGATCCGCTCTCCGACACCACGCGCACCCAGATCGCCACTGTTCGGCGGGAGATGCGCGAAGCGGCCTACGATATCGCCTTCGATCTGCAGGGGAACATCAAGAGCGGCCTCATAGCGTGGCTTTCCGATGCCCGGCGCCGCTACGGTTTCGACCGGGACGGCGTCCGGGAGTCGCTGAACCTGTACTTCACCACCAACCAGGTGCCGCTCCGCCGCCAGGACCACCACATTTCCAGTCGCGCGCTCAGGGTGGTCAGCGTTCCCTTTGGCCGGGACTATGCCGGGATGAAGTTGAGCACCGACATTTACACGTCGCCGGAGGATGACGAGGCCGCCGAGGTGTTCCTGGCAACCCTCGACGACGGCTTTGTTTTGCTCTTCCATAACGGCACCACCTGGACCACGAAGCTCTGGCACGAGGAAGGGTGGATCGCGCTGGGGACCAGGGCGATTCACATGTTCCCCGATGCCACGATCCTCCTCTCCTGGGGCAACGATCAGGAGAAAAAGGCTGCCGAGGCCATTGCCGCGGGGATCGGCCGCAGGGTTCGAGTCCTGCCCAAGCTGACGCTCAAAGGGTTCTGTGCACTCCTCAAGAAGGTCGACGTGGTGGTGGGAGGAGACACGGGGCCGGTCCACATGGCAGCCGCGGTGGGAACGCCCACGGTCTCCTTCTTCCGCGCCACCGATGGCAGCCGCAACGGTCCCCGGGGGGATCAGCACGTGATCGTCCAATCTCCCCTCGACTGCACCGCCTGCCTGCGCAAGTCGTGCGACAGGGATGCTCCCTGCCGCGCCAGTATCACCGCCGACGCCCTCATGGGCGGTATCGCCCGGCTCCTTGCGACCCCCTTTCCATCAACCGGGTGATGTGCTACACTGCACCTCTTTCGCAATCACGCGTTAAATCAAAAGGATAGCGTGCATGGCTTCGATACTCGTCACCGGCGCAGCCGGGTTCATCGGTTTTCATCTTACGAAACGCCTTCTTGACCGGGGCGATCGCGTGGTGGGGCTCGACAACCTGAACGACTATTATGACGTGAACCTGAAGCTGGATCGGCTCCGCCAGTTGGAGGGGCGCGAGGGATTCAGCTTCGTGCGGGCTGGCCTGGCAGACCGGCCGGTCCTGGAGGACCTCTTTGCCGGCCAGCGTTTCGACGTGGTGGTGAACCTGGCTGCCCAGGCCGGGGTCCGCTACTCCATCACCAATCCCCACGCCTACGTGGACAGTAATCTGGTCGGCTTCATCAACATCCTGGAGGGGTGCCGGCATCACGGGGTGAAGCACCTGGTCTACGCATCGTCCAGCTCTGTCTATGGTGCCAATACGGCAATGCCGTTTTCGATCCACCACAACGTGGATCACCCGGTTTCCCTGTATGCCGCCACCAAGAAGGCCAACGAGCTCATGGCCCACACCTATTCGAGCCTCTACGGGCTGCCCACCACGGGCCTGCGCTTCTTCACGGTCTACGGCCCCTGGGGGCGGCCCGACATGGCCCTCTTCCTCTTTACCAAGGCAATCCTCGAAGGCCGGCCCATAGATGTCTATAATTTTGGCAAAATGCAACGGGATTTCACTTATATAGACGACATCGTCGAGGGGGTGGCGCGGGTCATGGACCGCACGCCGGAGCCCAATTCCGCCTGGAGCGGGGCCCGACCCGATCCCGGCACGAGCTACGCTCCTTATCGCATCTACAACATCGGCAACAACAACCCGGTCGAGCTCCTCGCGTTCATTGAAGCCATCGAACAGAACCTGGGGATCACCGCACAGAAGAATCTGCTTCCCCTGCAGGCGGGTGACGTGCCCGCCACCTACGCCGACGTGGATGACCTGATGAACGACGTGGGGTTCAAGCCGGCCACTCCCATCGGAGAGGGGATTGCGCGGTTCGTCGAGTGGTACCGGGGATACTACGGCGTCTGACGCCGTAAGAGGAGGACGTATGCCTGTTCTGGTCACCGGCGGTGCCGGCTATATCGGAAGCCATGTGGTCCGCCAGCTCTCAGAGGCCGGCTATACGGTGGTGGTCTACGACAATCTTTCCACCGGCTTCCCCGATGCCCTTGTCCATGGGGAACGGCTCGTGACGGGAGATTTGTCCGACACCGCCCGGCTCGACGCGCTCTTCGTGGAATACGGCTTTTCAACGGTGCTTCACTTTGCCGCCTCCATCGTTGCGCCGGAGTCGGTCACCGCTCCGCTCAAGTATTACGGCAACAATACGCGAAATACCCTGAACCTTCTCGGTGCCTGCGTGAAGCACGGTGTCGAGCGGTTCATCTTCTCCAGCACCGCGGCGGTCTACGGCATACCGGACAGCGGCGTGGCCGCCGAGGAGAGTGCCACCGTGCCCATCAACCCCTATGGCACGTCAAAGCTCATGAGCGAGTGGATGCTGCGCGATGTCTGCGCCGCCCACGGCATGCGCTCGGTGGCCCTGCGCTACTTCAACGTGGCAGGCGCCGATCCCCAGGCCCGCATGGGGCAGAGAACCCCGGAGGCGACCCACCTCATCAAGGTTTGCTGCCAGGCTGCCCTGGGGCTGCGGGACAAGGTGTGCATCTTCGGTACCGACTATCCGACTCCGGACGGCACCGGCATCCGGGACTACATCCACGTGGAGGACCTTGCCTCTGCCCATCTGGCCGCCCTGTCGTACCTGGAAAAGGGTGGCGAGTCGACCCGCATCAATGTCGGCTATGGACGCGGATCCAGTGTCCGGGACGTGATCGACATGGTGCGCCGGGTGTCGGGAGTTCCGTTCCCTGCCGAGGAGGCTCCCCGGCGGCCGGGCGACCCACCCAGCCTCGTGGCCCGGGCGGATCGCGCCAGGACGCTCCTCGGCTGGACTCCCCGCTACGATGACCTTGAAACCATCGTTGCCGATGCCTGGCGCTGGGAAAAGAAAATCAGCGGCAACTAGTGGCCGGTTGCAGTGGCGCACGCGATCCCCTTATCTTAGTTCACACAGATGGAGCATTCATGATCAAGAGCATGACAGGTTACGGCAAGTCCGTGGTCGAAACCGATACCGGGCGCACCATTGTCGAAATTCGTTCGGTGAACCATCGTTACGGCGAGGTTTACGTCAAGATGCCGCGCACGCTTCTCGCCTTCGAGAATGACGTGCGCAAGACGGTGGGCGACCGGCTCAAACGCGGCAAGATCGAGGTTTTCGTTCAGCGGGAGGAGGCGGTGGGGGGAGAGAACCTGCCCAGCGTCAATGTTCCTCTGGCCAAGTCCTATCGGGATGCCTTCGAGCAACTGAAACGCGAACTCGACCTTACTGATCCCGTGACGCTGCCGCTCATCCTGTCCCAACGCGATGTCCTGTCCGCCCGGGAAGAGGACGGCAACGAGGACGCCCTGCGCGGTGAACTCCTCGGGGCCGTGCGCGGAGCCGTGGAAGCCATGGAGGCCATGCGCCTGCGGGAGGGAGAGGCGCTGCTCGCGGACCTGACGGCGCGGCGCCGGACCCTGTCCGACATCATCGAGCGGATTGCGCTGCGCGCGCCGGCCATGGTTGCCGAGTATGCCGCCCGCCTGCGTGAACGGTTGACGCAACTGCTGAGCGGAACCACGCTGGACGAAACCCGCTTCGCCCAGGAAGTCGCACTGATGGCCGACCGCAGCGACATTACCGAGGAGCTGGTCCGTTTCCGCAGTCACCTGGTCCAGTTCGACGACACCCTCACGCTGTCCGAACCGGTGGGGCGCAAACTCGACTTCCTGATGCAGGAGTTCAACCGCGAGGTGAACACTATCGGTTCCAAGGCGGGAGATGCGGACACCGCAGCGCTGGTGGTGGAGCTCAAGGCCGAGTTGGAGAAGATTCGCGAGCAGGTCCAGAATATCGAATAGCGTTTGCCATGAGCGGGGTCTTGATGAAGCGTGAAGGGGTTTTATACATACTGTCGGCACCGTCTGGGGCGGGTAAAACCACGCTGTGCAGAGAAATAATTGACATTTTTCCACATCTGCGGCATTCTGTCAGCTACACTACGCGCG
>NZ_JCAMRN010000070.1:0-19139 GCF_059620965.1 Geobacter sp. PheSNFMC | reverse complement strand
CGACGGTCTTTGACGATGTCGCCTTCGGCCCCCTCAACCTGGGGCTGCCACCGGCAGAGGTGGAGCGCCGGGTCACGGATGCCCTGGAACGGGTCGGCGTCGCACATCTTCGCGACAAGCCCCCCTATCGCCTGTCGGGGGGCGAGAAACGGCGCGTCGCCATTGCGACCGTGCTGTCCATGAGCCCCGACATTCTGGTGCTCGACGAGCCAACCACCGGCCTCGACCCCTATGCCCGCCGCCAGCTCATGGGTCTTCTGCGGGATTTCAGCCACACGAAGATTATTACGTCCCACGACCTGGACATGGTTATGGATCTGTGCGAACGGACCATTGTCCTGCGCGGGGGGAAGGTGGCGGCCGATGGTCCCACCCGCGAGATCTTCGGCAACGATGAACTGCTGGCCGCCTGCCGGCTGGAACGTCCCCTGTCGATGCAGGGGTGTCCGGTGTGCGGCCGTTGATCCGGTAGCTGCGGGAGGATTGCATGAAACGTATGGTCATTGGCATTGCTGCCTCTGTTGCCCTTGGTTCTGCGCCATGGGCACTGGCGGCCGATGATGCGAGAACGGAGGCACGCACCTGCCGCCAGATTGCGGAATTGACCCGCAAATACGACACCGGCCGAACGCTTCCTGGCGACATGGCCGTTGAAGGGCAGCCGTGCCTCAGGAGCGAGGCTGCCGACTGCCTGTTCGGTGTCCTCGAAAACGTGCTCGCGAAGTGTCGGGCAGAGGGCAAGGATTCGCTCGCTCCCGAGGAGCGGGCCTTGATTCTCCGCCTCAGGGAAGAGCTCGACGCCGAGCTGGAGAGCCGGCACGGTTACCACACGCTGCGGGAGGAAGTCGAAGCCATGCTCGCCAAGCCCGACCTGTACGATTATGAATACCGGCTCGGCATGAATGGGTTTGTCAGGGGAGAAGGTGCCGGCTCTTTCCGGCTCCCCGAGTTCGGCCAGGCAACCGGGCACGCTGAAGGGCGCTTCCTCTATCGCGTCAAACCGTACCTTTTCTGGCATCCGGTGGCATGGCTCGATCTCCACGCCGAGGGACAGGGGTACGGCTTCAGCGGGGGGAGCCAGGATTACGGCAAGATTTCCCTCTACCAGGGCTTTGCCGAGGTCCTCTGCCCCCTCCGGGACGGGAATTCCCTCAAGGCCGGCCGTCAGGAGCTTGTCTACGGCAGCTCCTTCATGCTGGGGAGCGATTCGTTCTACAAGGGACTCGTCTATGATGCCGTGCGGTTGCGGATAACTCCTCTGACACCGCTGACGGTCGACATCTTCGGCGGCTGGTATGCCTCCCCCTGGTCCGACGGCACAGAAGGTGGCCTTGCCGGGGGTTATGCCACATGGAACATCAGCGACGGTACCGGCCTGGAATTCTATGGATTTCGCGATAGCGGCTCCACTGAGCGTCATGACGGGGCGCATCGCAATTCCTTCGGCCTCAGGGCCACGGCCAAGCTCGGCTCCGCCAGTATTGAAATCGAACCGGTCTGGCAGACGGGACGCCTGTTCAACGGTGATGATGCCAATGAAAGCATCAGGGCCTGGGGTGGCCATGCCGATATCATGATCGACACTGATCTCGGAGGGATCGGCAACCATTTCTTTGCCGGCGTCGCCTATGGCTCGGGAAGCCGTGATGCGGCCCTCGGCGTGAGCGGCAGGAAGGAGTTTCTGAATCAGGCCACCGACTCGTCTCTCACTGGCGATATGAACGTGGTCGGTGATCTGTCGGGGCTGGATGTCGGTGATTATCACGCCAGCGGGCTCCAGGTTTACACGCTCGGCTGGGGAGTCGATCTGACCGGGGAGTTGAGCCTGACAGCCACTGGCCGCTATTTTCTGGCCAACTACGTGCCCGACGGGTTCAGTCGCCGGATCGGCCTGGAAACCGATTTCACCCTGACGTACGCAGTTTCTGACGCGCTATCGATCATTGCCGGCTACGACAGGTTCTTTACCGGCAGATTTTTCAGCGACGCCTCGGGGAGCAATGGGGACATCCACTACGGGTATCTCATGTTCCAGTTCGATCTGTCCCACACGAAACCGAAGCAGGCCCGCGGCAGATAACGGGACGGCCATCCCGCCGGTGCACAGTGGTCACGGAGAGAACAGCGGGGCCGGTCGGGGAGCTGCATAAAACTTCTTGAAGTTTATCCTGTAGTGTACGTATTCTTGTGGGGCAATGCCGTCTGGTCCCCTGGGCCTCGCGCGGCATTGCACCAATCCGGCACAAACGCACGAGAAAGGGTACTGTCATGAACATGAGATACTTCGCATCTGCCATGCTCGTTGTTGCGGGAGTTTTTCTTGCGTCCGTCCGGCCGGCGGTTGCGGGACAGGGCCATCACGGGCACGGCGGAGCCGTGGAGTCGTCGACCGCCGCACCTGCCGATGCCGTGGAGTATCCCGATTGCGCCCACTGCGGCATGGACCGGGCGAAGTTCGCCCACAGCAGGATGCTGATCGTCTACCACGACGGTGAAAAGGTGGCCACCTGCAGCATCCGTTGCGTCGCACTGGACCTGAAGGACAAGAAAAACAAGCCCGTGGCGTCGTTTCAGGTGGGCGACCTCACGAACGGCACGCTGATCGACGCCGGAAAGGCCCATTGGGTCATCGGTGGCGCCCGGCGCGGGGTCATGACCAAGACCCCCAAGTGGGCCTTTGCCGACAAGGGGGCCGCCGAGGCGTTCATTGCCCGGCACGGCGGCACGTCCGCCACCTTTGCCGAAGCGCTCAAGGCGGCTACGGACGAGCTGTGATGAAGAAACCAGCGGGATTTTTCCGCAACACGCAGAGCTTGTTCGCAACCAGGCGTTGCTGTTCCGCACCCGTTTCGGGGGCGGATTTTGCGCGGCAGTTTGTTGCGGACACGCTCCGAAACCGGAGGAATTGATGAAAGGCATTGCATGGGCGGCGGCCCTCCTGTGGGTTGCGGCCGCGGCAACGGCGCACGCCGCCGGCGCGTCGCTGCCGAAGGGCTACGAGAAGTGGGACATGAGCAAGGAAAAGGTGATAGCCGACAAGAATTCCCTGTTTTACGGCATTCACAATATTTACGTGGACAAGAAGGCCATGGCGGCCTATCGGAAGGGCGGTCCCTATCCTGAGGGAAGCCGGTTCGTGGTGGTCCAGCACAGCATCAAGGATGCGGGGGGCAAGCCGACCAAGGGAAAACGGAACATGATCGTCCTCATGACCAAGGATAAAAAGCAGACCGCAACCGGCGGCTGGCTCTTTGCCGGCTTTACTGCCGAAGGGAAGCCCTCCGGCGTGGACACGGTCAAGAATTGCTACGAGTGCCATCTCAAAGAGGCCGGGAGTCGTGACTTGGTCATATCACGGTACGCTGATTTCAGATAGCACCTCACGGCATGGGAGGAGCCAACGCCGCGGATTTCCGCGGCGTTTTCTTTTTTTGCCGCGGGTCGCCGTGGGCAGGGCAGGGACGGGCTCCGGACATTTTTTCAGAAAACTCTCAACTATTCAGTGTGGGGGACGATAAGCTGACATAGCAGTGTATGCAAACGCTCTGAGCACCAATCCCGGCTTTCGGAGAGCTCTAATGGTCGGCAGTCTGGCAACCTTTCTGAAAAAGAGCGCTGCATCGGTGCTGGGAGTGCCAGGTGCGCTGCTTTCCCGACTGCTGCCCCGAGACGCGGCCGAACCGGCGGATTTTCGCTGCGGGTCCGGCTATCGCGGGCTGTTCGAGCATGCGCTCGACGGCATATTCATCATGGATGCCGAAGGACGCTACCTTGACGTCAATCCTGCCATCTGCTCCGCAACCGGCTACACCAGAGAGGAATTCCTTGCCCTGGATTGGGGCGTGCTCAGCAGAGGGATCGATTCCGAATGGGCTGCGTCGTCCCTGGCGCGGATAGCCGGCGGCGAGCCCCTGCGGGAAGAGCGGACCGTCTGGACCCGCAACGGAGATCAACTGACAGTGGAACTTTCGGCTCACCTGCTGCCGGACGGCACGATTTTCGGGATCGTGCGGGACGTATCCGAGCGCAGGCGGATGGAAGAGGCGCTGCGTTCCACCAGCGAATTCCTTGACACGATACTCGATGAAACCCCGCTGCCGATCTACATTACGTCCGTGGACGGAACGCTCCGGCTTGCCAACAACGCCTGGGAGCGGGAGACGGGCATCCCCCGCAACGTTGCCGTTGGCCGCCGCCTGAACGAAATATTTCCAGCCGCTGTGTGTGCCCAGTTCTCCGAGCTCAATCGCAGTGTTGCCGAAACAAATGCCATTGTCGTCCTTGATGAATCCCTTGATCTCGGTGCAGGAGCGCGGGTGTTCCACACGGTCAGATTTCCCCTCAGGGATGCCGCCGGGGTCGTGGTCAATGTTGGCGGGATATCGATCGATATCACCGACCGCACAAAGATGGAGGGCGATCTGAGGGCCGCCCATGCGGCTGCTGTCGACTCTTCCCGGGCCAAGATCGATTTCCTGGCCAACATGAGCCACGAGATCCGGACCCCCATGAACGGCGTGATCGGCACCCTGGAACTCCTGAGGGAAACCGTGCTGGACCCCAGGCAGCGGGAGTACACCGAGATAGCCCGCGAGTCGGCTGAGAGCATGTTGGCAGTAATCAACATGGTCCTCGACTACTCGAAGATCGAATCGCGGCAACTGGTGCTCGAATCGGTTCCTTTTGCCATCCGGGAGGCCGTCGAGCGGACCGTCAAGCCCTTCAGGGCCGTTGCGGCGCGCAAAGGAGTCATGGTGGCGGTCGATATGCCGCCTCACTTGCCGGAGACGGTGGTGGGGGACCCGGTGCGCTTTTCGCAGATCGTGGCAAACCTGGTGGGCAATGCCGTCAAATTCACCGAGCAGGGGGCCGTTACCGTCCAGTTGGGAGCAGCCGCTGCCGGCGACAGCCGGTTTGACGTCAGTTGCTCGGTCGGAGACACCGGCCCCGGCATTCCCCCTGAAAAGCTCGACACGATCTTCGAGCCCTTTGTCCAGGCCGATGGCTCCACCACCCGCATCCACGGGGGGACCGGCCTGGGCCTCGCCATTGTCCGCCGACTGGTGGAGGCCATGGATGGGGCGATCTCCGTTGCGAGCGAGCCTGGCACGGGGAGCACCTTTTCCTTTTCGGTCAGTCTGCGCGGCGCGCCGGACGCCATCGCCTCCCCGCAGCCTGTGGCCGGCTGGGCGGTGGCGGAGAAATCTGTTGCGGTCCGGCCCCTGTCGGTGCTCCTGGTCGACGATAGCGCGGTCAGCCGCAAAGTTGTTTCTCTGCTGCTTGAAAGCGACGGCCACAGGGTCAGCTTTGCCGGAGACGGCGCCGGTGCCCTGGCCGTGCTCGGCCGGGAGGCATTTGATATCGTGCTGATGGATGTCCAGATGCCGGTCATGGACGGCTTTGAAACCATGAGGGCCATCCGCGCGCGCGAAACGGCAGGGGGAGGGCGGCTCCCGATCATTGCGCTGACCGCGCGCGCCCTGGTTGGCGACCGGGAGCTCTGCCTGGAGGCAGGAGCCGACGACTACCTGGCCAAGCCGGTGAACTTCGGCGAATTGAGGCGGGTCATCAGTCGCCATGGCTGCCGCGGGACCACGCCGTCGGCGCCGCCTGCGGAGATCAGGCCCGATGCAAGCGGCGGAGCTCAGCCGGCTGCACTGTCCGGAGGGCTGATGGACGAACTGGGCGCATCCGTGGGTGATCGGGACGAGCATGCGGTGGAACGCTGCACGCGCATGCTGAAACGGGAAGCTGCCCATCTTGGCAGGAACGGGCTTGTTGATGAGGTATTTCGACTGCAGCTCGCCTCGCGGCGGGGCGATTGGGAGCGGGTGGACGAGTTGCTCGGCGTTGTGGCCGCACTGCTGCCGGCACCGGCTCGTGCATGCGATCCGTCGGAAGCGGGACGGGGTAATGATTGATGTGGAAAGGAGATGTTAATGAAGACGCTTATTGTTGAGGATGATTTCATTTCGCGCAAAATCATGAAGGAGCTTCTTGCCTCGCTCGGTGAGTGCGATATCGCCACCGACGGGGAGGAGGCGGTCCAGGCGTTCCGGCTGGCCCTTGATGAGCACCGCCCCTATGATCTCGTCTGCATGGATATCATGATGCCCAACATGGACGGCCACGAGGCCCTGGAGCAAATCCGCGAGATAGAGCGGGGGCTGGGGCTTAACGGCGCCCAGGAGGTCAAGGTCATCATGACAACTGCCCTGGACGATCCGAAGAACGTGGTGGAGGCATTCTATCGCGGCGGGGCCACCTCGTATCTGGTCAAGCCGATCACCAAGCAGCGCCTGATGAAGGAGATCAGGAGCCACGGCCTGCTCTGAGCAGCCGGGCCGGCGCGGTGCCTATCAGGAATTTCCTGATTCGGATTCGCTAAAGTAATCCCAGAATTTGTCGATACGGTAAACAGTTAGTTAAAACGGTGGCTTAGGGCTCCCGGCTCGAGGGGGCCCAGAGAGGCTCAACACAGTGGCTTTTGACGTGTTTCGCAGGTTCAGGCAGGATGGGGCAAAGGCGGGATGTCCGCCGGGAGGAGCGCCGGCGGTTGCTGTGGACGACACCCTGTTGCAGGAGTTGCAGGTCTGGAAGGAATGCCTCACGAATGCCGGCGAGCGGCTGCGGCAGGTCACCGGCTCGACCGAGGAGGAATTTCTTGCCGTAGGTGCCCGGCTCCACGAGTTTTACAGCCGTGCGGGCGATATCGAGCGAATGACCCGCGGCGTGGCAGAGAGCGTTCTCGGTGACGAGTTCAGTGGCGACATGGACGCGCTGTCCGCGATTCTCGACCGGATCACCACGTATCTTGGCCAGGCCGACAGCCAGACCGAGCAACTGACCCGGACGCTCAGGTCGGTCCTCGAACTGATCGACCGGGTTGACACTCCACTGGAAGGTTTCAGGAAGATCATCAAGAATCTCCACATGCTCAGCACCGCCGTCAAGATCGAAAGCGCGCGGCTCGGCGAGGGGGCTGCCGGATTCAACACCCTTGCCGGGGACGTCGAGCGGCTGTCGGTTTCCATCAAAGACAAGTCGGCAAGGATCCTTGGGGAAAAGGACTCGCTCGGCCAGGTCATCACCGCCACCCTTGAAAGCATCTCCCGCATCGAGGCGGGCCAGCACGAAGATGTCTGCCGGATCATCTCCGAGACTGGAGAGAACCTGGGTGCGCTCAGCACGCTCCATGCCCGCTGTTCCGACGTGGCCAACAATGTGGCCACCCTGTCGGCCGAGATAGCCGACAGCATCGGCGAAGTGGTCACGTCGCTCCAGTTCCACGACATTACCCGCCAGCAGATCGAGCATGTCAATGAAGCATTGGAAGATGTCGTCCGCCATCTGGCCCGGCCCGGCGACAATCCCCGGGAGGATGTGGCCGAGGCGGCCGAGGTCTGCGATCTTCAACTGGCGCAGCTCCTCCATTCTCGGGACGAACTCGTGTCGGCGGTGGAGAGGATCATCATCAATCTGCGCGACATCGTGGCGAAAGAGACTCGCATGTCCGAGGAGACCCGCGGCATTACCGGCAGCGCCGACCAGACGGGGCACTCGTTTTTCGCCAGGATGGAAGAGGAAATGGCCAGCGTGACCCGGGTCCTCTCCGATAATGTGCGCGCCAAGCGCGACACGGCTTCGGCCATGATGCAGGTGGTCAATTCGGTGAACGACATTTCCGCCTTTGTGACCGACATTGAAGAAATTGGGACCGAAATCGAGCTGATTGCCCTCAATTCGCAGGTGAAAGCGGCCAATACCGGCGACGGTGGCGCGGCCCTCGGGGTCCTTGCCGAGGCGATCCAGCACCTGTCGGTGGATGCCCGCACCCGCACGGGCGACGTCTCGGCCACCCTGCGCGAGGTTACCGAGGTCACCGGCCGCCTCGTCCGGGAAGTGGATGCCGACGTGAGCTCCAGAACCGATGAGATCGAAAGCCTGCTGGTGGAACTCAAGCGGCTGCTCGGCTCGGTGGAGACCATCAACAGCCGGCTGGTCGGACTGCTTGCGGATATGGACAGCGCGGTGGGGAGCCTTTCGTGCGACATCGAGGCTGCCACCAGCGGTCTTTCGGTCCACGACACCGCCGGTGCCCTGCTCGGCGAGGTGGCGGAGGCCATCGAGGAAACGCTGCGCCACATGCGCCGGACGGTCCCTGCTGCGGCCCGGCGCGGCAACGGCGGCAAGCTGCTGGACCTGGCCCAGCGGTATACCATGCACAGCGAGCGTACCGTGCACCACCGGGTGGTCGGTGGCGCCCCGTCGGTCTCGGCAGGGGTGCCCCCGTCTTCGGGCGATGGCCTCGGCGATAACGTGGAGCTGTTTTAGCCAGTGAGGAGATATCATGAACGGACTGACGATTAAGCGGAGACAAGGGGGGGATTCGGGTGAGCGATGCATCCTCTGTATCGGGGGTGACCTGACCATACCCTTTGCCGGCGAATTCAGGGGAGCGCTGCTCGAAGCCTTGGACCAGGCCGCTTCGGTGGAGGTGGACGTGAGCGGGGTGAGCACCGTGGATATCACCGGCCTGCAACTGCTCTGTTCGGCCCACCGTGCCGCCTGCACGAGACAAAAGGGGTTTTTCCTCACGGGAAGGGATAACCCCGTTTTCGTGGAATCGGTCGGCCTTGCCGGGTTCGAGCGGCACGTGGGCTGTTCGCGTGATGCCGGCAAGAACTGTATCTGGATCGGAGGGGATGAGTAATGGCCAAGACTATCATGACGGTTGACGATTCCGCCAGCGTACGCCAGATGGTGAGTTTCACCCTCAAGCAGAACGGCTATGACGTGGTGGAGGCCGTCGACGGCAAGGATGCCCTTGCCAAGCTCGCCGGTACCAGGGTCGACATGGTGATCACCGACCTCAACATGCCGAACCTGGATGGTATCGGGCTTATCAAGGGGGTAAGGGCAAACCCCTCCTACCGGTTCACTCCCATCGTCATGCTCACCACCGAATCACAGGAAAGCCGGAAGCAGGAAGGCAAGGCCGCCGGTGCCACCGGCTGGATCGTCAAGCCCTTCAAGCCCGAGCAACTGGTGGCGGTGGTCAGGAAGGTGCTCGGCTAATGGACGCCCATCGGCAGGCTTACAGGGAAGAGGCCTACGAGCTGCTCTCCGAGTTGGAGAGCTCGCTCCTGGAGTTGGAAGAGAACCCGGACGACATGGACCTCATCGGCCGCGTGTTCCGGGCCATGCACACCATCAAGGGGTCCGGCGCCATGTTCGGCTTCGAGGATATCGCCACCTTCACCCACGAAGTGGAGACGGTCTTCGACAAGGTCCGCAACGGCCAGATGACGGTGACTCGCGACCTGGTGAACCTGACCCTCAGGGCGCGGGACCTTGTCAAGGGGATGCTCGATGTCTCGGAGGGGGGCGATCCGGTGGAGGGGCGCGAAGCGGAAGAGGTTATTGCCGGGCTCCGGGCACTGGTTCCCGCTCCCGAGGTGAGGGATCCCCTGCCGGTGGAGATGGTGCACGCCCCCCCTGGCGCCGAGGGTAAGGATGATGTGGCGGTGACGTACCGCATCCGGTTCATCCCTGTTCCGGAAATAACCGCCAACGGCACCAACCCGCTCCTCCTGCTGGCGGAACTGCGCCAGCTCGGCGCATGCCGGGTCGTGGCCCAGATGGAGCGTGTGCCGGCACTGGAAGAGGGCAATCCCGAGTTCTGCTACGTGTATTGGGACGTGATCCTCACCAGCAGGCGTGGGGTCGATGCCATCCGCGACGTGTTCATCTTCATCGAGGACGACTGCGAGCTTAAGATCGACGTGATCGACGACGGCGGCATCCTCGACACCGATGCCGACTACAAGAAGCTCGGCATCATCCTGGCCGAGCGGGGGGACCTGACGCGGCAGGACATGGAAGCGATCCTGGCACGCCAGAAGCGTTTCGGCGAACTGCTGGTGGAGCAGGGTATCCTGCAGCCCGAGAAGGTCGAGTCGGCCCTGATCGAACAGCAGCACGTGAAGGAGGTCCGCAAGGAACGCCAGGCCCAGGAAAGCGCTTCCAGCATCCGGGTGCCGGCCGAGAAGCTCGACATCCTCGTGAACCTGGTGGGCGAGCTCGTGACGGTGCAGGCCAGGCTCTCGCAGACCGCCGCCGGCCGCGGCGATGCCCTCCTCGACACCATTGCCGAAGAAGTGGAGCGCCTTACCAACGAACTGCGCGACACGGCCCTGAACATCCGGATGCTTCCCATCGGCACCACGTTCAGCAAGTTCAAGCGGCTGGTCCGCGACCTGTCGGTGGAACTTGGCAAGGACATCGAACTGACCACCGCCGGTGCCGAAACCGAACTGGACAAGACGGTCATCGAAAAACTGAACGATCCCCTGGTCCACCTGATACGCAATTCCATCGACCACGGCATCGAGATGCCCGAGGACCGCGAGGCCGCCGGCAAGCCCCGGCAGGGCACCGTCCACCTTGCCGCGGTCCATTCGGGAGACAGTGTCCTCATCACCATTACCGACGATGGTGCCGGCCTCGACAAGGAGGCGATCCGAGCCAAGGGGCTCGAGCGTGGTCTCGTCACCACCGGTGCCGAGTTGTCGGATAAGGAGATCTACAACCTGATCTTCGCTCCCGGCTTCTCCACGGCAAGGAAAGTCACCAGCGTCTCGGGGCGCGGTGTAGGCATGGACGTGGTGAAGAAGGCCATCGACGCCCTGCGCGGCACCATCGACATCACCAGCGAACGGGGGAAGGGGAGTACCATCACGATCAAGCTTCCGCTGACCCTGGCGATCATCGAAAGCCTGCTGGTCAAGATCGGCACCGACTGCTTCGTCATGCCGCTCTCCATCGTGGAGGAGTGCATCGAGCTCACCCGCGAGGATGTGGCCAATGCCCACGGCCGCAACCTGGCCAACGTCCGTGACCAGATAATTCCCTACATTCCCTTGCGCGAGCGCTTCCGTATTCCCGGCGAGCTTCCGGAAATCGAGCAGATCGTCATCACGTCCATCCAGGGGAGCCGGATCGGCTTCGTGGTCGACGATGTGATCGGCGAACACCAGACCGTCATCAAGTCCCTGGGCAAGATGTACAAGGATGTGAAGGGGCTTTCTGGCGCGACAATCCTCGGGGACGGCTCCGTGGCCCTTATTCTGGATGTTCCCCATCTGGTGCGCGAGGTGGAACGGGAGCAGGCCGCGGGGTAGCAGGATGGTGCTCTGCCGGCAGTGTCTGTAATGCAATGGTAAACGGCGATGCTGCGGTAAAACGCGGCATTTTTCTCCTGTTCGGGGAGCCGGGGGCAAAGCGGGCAGTTGTCCGCAGGAAATTTGCACGGGCCCCGAGGTAATAGGTTGTGAAACGGGCAAGAGTAGGGTTTAATGGGCAGCAACAGGCACATCTATTCCTTCCGCCGGAGTCCGGGCCATTTCATGAAACATATTTTGGTCATTGATGACGACGAACAGGTTCGAACCCTCGTGGGCAGGTTCATTTCCGGAGCGGGTTTCGCCGTGGAAATGGCAGACAACGGCGTTACCGGACTTGCTGCCATGAGACGGGCGCCGGCAGACGTGGTGATTACCGACATCATCATGCCTGAAAAGGAAGGTGTGGAAACCATCATGGAGTTGCGGCGCGATTTCCCGGACGCGAAAATCATCGCCATGTCGGGCGGCTCTCCCCAGATGCAACCTGATCTCCCCCTGCGGCTCGCCAGAACCCTGGGTGCCGACCGTATCCTCCACAAGCCCTTCACCCGTGATGCGCTGCTCAATCTGGTGAACGAGCTCACTTCTTCCTGATTCGAGTGATCAAGGACGTTTCCGTGTTTGGCACAACCATCCTGGCACTGGCCTTTGCTCTGCTCTATCTGCGCCGCTGGCAACAGCTCAAGCGCGAGGTTGCCCTGCGCATCGAGGCTGAGCGGCTGTTCCGGGAAACGCTGGAACACATCAAGCTCCTGGCGATTCAACTCGATACGCACGGCAACCTGGTTTTCTGCAACGACTATTTTCTCCAGATCGTGGGATGGGAGCGACGGGAAGTGATCGGCGTCAACTGGTTCGACCGTTTCGTCCCCCCTGACCAGAAAACGGTCAAGCGGATATTCTACTCGTCCCTCGAGTCGGGAAACATGCCGGTACACGTTCAGAACGACATTGTCACCTGTGGCGGCAAGCGGCTGTTCATCTCCTGGACCAATACGGTCATCCGCGACAGCTCGGGAGCCATTATCGGCACCATGAGCATCGGCGACGACATTACCGAGCGCACCAAGGCCGAAAACGCGCTGCTCAACTATCAGGAAGAGTTCAGAAACCTGGCTGCCGAACTGTCGTTGGCCGAGGAGCGCGAGCGTCGCCGGCTCTCCACCGACCTGCACGATCTCATCGGCCAGACCCTGGCCTTTGCCAAGATCCGCGCCCATTCGCTCAGGGAGCATGTGGCGGATGACGGCCTGACGCAGTTGGCAGAGCTCACCGGGCTCCTTGACCAGTCGATCCAGGATGTCCGCTCTCTTATTTTCCAGATCAGCCCGCCGATTCTCTACGAGGTGGGGCTTGAAGCCGCCCTAGAATGGCTGGGAGAGAATTTTCAGGACAACCACGGGTTTCGCGTCACGTTCAGTGACGACAACACGCTCAAGCCCCTGAGGGAGGAGATCAAGGTTACCCTGTTCCAGGTGGTGCGCGAGGTGCTCATCAACGCGACGAAGCATGCCTCACCCGATACGGTGCACATCGACATCCGCGGTATCGGCGAATCCGTCCGCATAACGGTCAGGGACGACGGCCGGGGATTCGACGTGGCAAAGGCTGCCCAGAAATCAAGGGATAGGTCGGGTGCCGGATTCGGCCTCTTCAATATTCGCCAGCGGATCGAGCGCCTGGGGGGCTCGCTGGCGATCGAATCGACCCCGGGGTCAGGGACCATGGTAACCGTCGTAGCGCCCCTTGAACGTGCCCGTGATGACCGTTGATACATATAATTAAAAACGATATTGTAACAAGCCGGTGCATTGAAGTATACATACACTGATGCCGGGAACTTGGCCATGCCTGGTGTTCCAACGGGTCGCGACTTGGGGTATGACGGATATGGCCGGCGGTTGGGGTGCGCCGCAGGCATGGCGCCGGCAATGGTGCGAGCGACCGGCCGGAGACAGCGTGAAGTCGGGAGCGATTGGCCGCGGGCAGTTCTGGGGGAGTGAGGTTGCCGAGTGGGGATACGGGTAGTAATTGTCGACGATCACAAGATCATGCGCGAGGGGCTCAAGTCTCTCCTTACGCGGGAGATGGACATCCAGGTGGTCGGGGAGGCCGACAACGGCCGGGCCGCCACCCAGTGCGTCAGGGATCTTGATCCGGACGTGGTGCTCATGGACCTTACCATGCCGGAAATGAACGGCATTGATGCGACCCGGCGCATTGCCGCCGATTATCCCTCGGTCAGGGTTCTCGCCCTTTCCATGCATTCGGACCGCCGCTTCATCGAAGAGGCGCTTTCGGCGGGCGCCCAGGGGTTTCTGCTCAAGGACTGCGCCTTTGACGAACTGGTGAATGCCATCCACGAAGTGGTTGCCGACCGGTTTTACCTCAGCCCCCGCATTACCGGCGTCGTGGTCAAGGACTATCTCGGCCGGCGCGGCCGACCCGAGTCCGCTTCCTCCATCCGCCTCACGCCCCGCGAACGGGAGGTGCTCCAGCTCATTGCCGAGGGCAAGAACACCAAGGAAGTGGCCTTCTCCCTCGATGTCAGCGTCAAGACCGTAGAATCCCAGCGCATGCAGATCATGCGCAAGCTCAAGACGAACAGCATCGCCGACCTGACCAAATTCGCCATCCGCGAAGGGCTCACCACCCTCGACTGAACGCCAGT
Source organism: Geobacter sp. PheSNFMC (assembly GCF_059620965.1). NCBI lineage: Bacteria > Pseudomonadati > Thermodesulfobacteriota > Desulfuromonadia > Geobacterales > Geobacteraceae > Geobacter > Geobacter sp. PheSNFMC. The sequence goes on along the minus strand of NZ_JCAMRN010000070.1, from coordinate 5,282 downwards.
CTCCCTGCTCCGTTCACGGCGCTTCGAGCCGGAGCAGCAGGTTCCGCCGTTGCCGTTACGGCGGCATTGCTTTCTCCCCTCCCGTTGCACATCACCGGCAGTTCTTCCATCAAATACGCATGTCAGGTAATTCGCCGGCTGTTGTCAGGATAATCCTGATAGTGCCCCGGGGCGTGTAAACCGATTCAATCTTAAGGGGGGAGACTTCCTGGGTTTCGAATTCAAGGCGTTCCATACCCTCTGCAATCGGAACGTTCCGTGCCGGTGGGGCCGGCATCCTGACAAGGAACGGGGCGTCCCTCTGTCATGACTCCATCCGTCGGTTCCCATCTGGCCGGCGGATGGAGTCTTTTGTCGTTGCTGGTGCGGGCATGGACTCCTGACGTTTGGCATTCCCTGTGCTAAACGCCAAATCTCCGACCACGATCGAGGATGACGAGGCACTGTTCGAGTCGCTCGCCAGCGGCAGGGTCGAGACCCTCATCTCCGTTCGGTGCCCCCTGTATCTCAATCCCAACAGAAAGCACGCGGCACTGGTCCCGGCCATGGCTGACCCTCTCCGCCGGATGAAGCGGGACGGGTCGATCAGGCGGATCATGATTTCGGTCCTCGGAACCGCAGACTAACCCGATGTCAGCAGAAACCTCCCCACATACCCTCGGTAAACGGCTGTTCCGCCAGACACTTCTGCTGGCCCTGGCTCTCAGCGTCGTGTTCTCGGCTGTTTTTACCGTTGCCGAGTACTACCGCAGCAAGGCTTCCCTCAACGAATCCGTGGAGCTTCTGAAAAAGACCCACCTGGACGCCATCACCGCCGCCCTCTGGAGTCTCGACCACCAGCAGATGGCGGCCCAGATCGACGGGCTGCACCACTACCCATTCGTCAGCTACGTGGCCGTGGTCGATCAGGGAAGGATCGTCGTCGAAGCCGGAACCAGGAGCGATTTGTTCGGCGATGTCCGCAGGATAGATCTCGCGGCGACCTATAACGGCCATCAGATGCCCCTGGGGTATCTCCATCTGGAAATCGACCGCCAGGCCATCATGCGCGATGCCCTGTCCACCGCGACCGTAACCCTGCTGTTCCAGACCCTGACCATCACCATCGTGATGCTTTTCGCCTTCATGCTCTTCGAGCGCCAAGTCACCCGGCACCTGGCTGCTGCGGCCGACTACTTCACCTCCTTCGGCCTCGCCCAGGTACAGCAGCCCCTTCAATTGGACAAGACCTGCCATGGGGATGAGATCGACGCCCTGGTGGAGGCATTCAACCGGATGCGGGAATCCCTTGCCGTCGCTTATCAGCAGCAGCAGGGCATGCTCCAGGCCGTGCGCGAGAGCGAGGCGTTGCTGCGGGCGATCGCCCACAGGATACCGAACGGCGGAGTGTGGGTGGTTGCCGCTGATGTCCGCTACATCATGTTTGAGGGAAGTCTCGTGGAAACCCTTGGCCTGAGTGGCCAAGAGACGCTGGGGCGCATGCCGGGCGAGCTGTTCGGAGAGCATCTTGCCGGCCGGCTGGAGAGCTGTTATCGCCTGGCGCTTGCAGGCGAGACCCTGAGCGAGGAAATCGAGTACCAGGAGCGCGTGCTGTGGGTCCAGTTCGCTCCCCTTGCGGACGAAAACGGGGTGGTGATGGCCGCCATGGCCCTCGGCATCGACGTGACCGAGCGGCGGCAGATCGAGGCGGAGCGGCGGGACATGCTGCAGCGGCTGGGCCAGGCCCACAAGATGGAGGCCATCGGCCGGCTGGCCGGAGGGATTGCCCACGACTACAACAACAAGCTCACGGTGATTCTCGGCTACGCCCACGTGCTCAGGCTCACTGGTCTCCAGGGCAAGGATGCGCCCGAACAGCTCAACCAGATAATCAAGGCGGCCGAGCATTCCCGCGACATCACCCGCCAATTGCTGGCATTTACCCGCAGCGAGCGGGTCAATCCCGTCAGGGTCGACCTCGACCGGCTCATCTCCCAGAGCAGCAAATCCCTCAGCCGCCTGATCGGAGAGGATATCACCCTCAGCCATGTGGCCGGCGCGGATCTCTGGCCGGTGCGGATCGATCCGACCCAGGCCGATCAGATCCTCATGAATCTGGTGATGAACGCCCGCGACGCCATAGCGGGCAACGGCAGCGTCACCATCGCGACCCAGAACATCGTGCTCGACAAGGGAACGGCGGGGCACCTGCAAGGCGCATCGCCGGGAGAATACGTCCTGATGACCGTGAGTGACACGGGTTGTGGCATGGACCCCGAGGTTATGGAGCATATCTTCGAACCTTTTTTCACGACCAAGGAAATGGGGAAGGGAACCGGTCTCGGACTTGCCACGGTTTACGGGATCGTACGTCAGAATGGCGGTGCCGTCAGCGTTGAGAGCGCGCCGGGCGGAGGATCGGCCTTTTTCATCTATTTGCCCCGTTTTGTGGGAGAGACGCCCGAAACCCGCAGGCCAGGAGAGGGCGGCATCCTTCCCGCAAGGACCACGCTCCTGGTGGATGACGACGCTGCCGTGCGGGATGTCACCGCGCTGATGCTGCGGCGGCTCGGGCATACCGTGATAACCGCAACCAGCCCCGGCGAGGCGATACGTCTCTGTCAACAGCCCGGCATTGTCGTCGATCTGATCCTCACGGATGTCATCATGCCGTCCATGAATGGCCGGGAGATGGTCCGGGCCATTCTACCCCATCAGAAAGCGGCCCGAGTGCTCTACATGTCCGGCTATCCGGCGGACGCAGTTGAAGGGCGCGGCGCGGTGGACGCCGATGCGCCCCTCCTCCGCAAGCCCTTTGCCCTGGACGTGCTGAGAGAGCATATAGACCAGATCATGTCCGCCGTCCACTGACCATTGTTGTTTCTGCCACGGCCCCGCCACGTTCGTATTCGCCACCCCCTCGCGCAGCCTTTCATCCCCCCTTGCGCACACTTGCCGTTATTCTGGCGTTGATAAAAATGGTGTAATGAATCGGTATAGCAGGCTGTTGAAATTCAAATAGAGAAAACAGCCGTTTTATGGTAGTTTATCGCGCATAACACTTTGCAATTATTGAGGAAAGTTATGCGCGGTTTTGACAGCAACACAGAAGCACTTTTTACCTATGTGACTCCTGAATCCTTTGTCCCGAAGGACCACCCCTTGCGGGCCATTCGTAAAATGGCTGACGAAGCCCTGGCAGGGATGGACAAGCTCTTTGACAGTATGTATGCCACAACCGGCAGATCGTCGATCCCGCCGGAGAAGCTCTTGAAAGCCCAACTGCTGATGATTCTTTACTCCATCCGTAGCAACCGGCAGCTGGTGGAGCAGATCCACTACAACTTCCTGTTCCGCTGGTTCCTTGGTATGGGCCTGGATGAGAAGGTCTGGGACCATTCCAGTTTTACCAAGAACAGCGAACGGTTGATCGGTTCCGAGGTTGCTGCCGAGTTTCTGTCACGGATACTGACTCAGGCGGAAAGAAAGCGCCTTTTGTCACGCGAGCACTTCACGGTTGATGGCACCCTCATCGAAGCCTGGGCATCCATCAAGAGCTTCAAGCCCAAGGATGGTCCACCGTCAGCTGGCGGTGGAGGCAGAAACGAGACCGTGGATTTCAAAGGGCAGAAGCTTACCAACGAAACCCATGGTTCTGTTACCGATCCCGATGCCCGTCTCTACCGCAAGGGAAAGACCAAGGAAGCCAAGCTCTGCTACCAGGGGCACACCCTGATGGAGAACCGCAGTGGCCTGATTGTCAGGACCAAGGTAACAATGGCATCCGGTTCCGGCGAACGCGAAGCGGCAAAGACAATGGTGCAGCGTCTCCCCCGGACCACCCGCCGCATATCGCTTGGCGGTGACAAAGGCTACGACACGGAAGCCTTCGTCAGAGAACTCCGCCGGCTCAGGATCACACCGCACGTGGCGCAGAACACCACGAACAGAAAGTCGGCCATTGACGGTAGAACCACCAATCATCCGAACTACGCCATCAGCCAGAAGATCAGGAAACGGATCGAAGAAGGCTTTGGCTGGATGAAGACCGTAGGCAGGTTACGCAAAACGATGTACCGGGGAATCGAGAAAATCGCCATGCAACTTGACCTGCACGCAGCGGCTTACAACCTGGTTCGGATGAAAAACCTGGGCCTTGGTGTCACCTGACAGGGGGAACATCCCTCGAATCAGGCAACAACAGCAGCATATGAGGTTGATAAAGAGCAAAACGGCGGACTGAAACCCCATAAAGCGCTCAACTGATTCAAAAAAATCGAACTAAAAGTTCTTCAATCTCAAATAGGGCCGATTTTCAACGACCTGATAGGGGATTGGGAGGCGGGTTGTCAGGGATTTCCCTATACTCCTGAAAACCGTTCTCCCGATAGATATATCAAAGCAGTCAAAGTCCATGTGTTGGTACGTTGAGTCAAAGCAAAGGAGGATGATATGACATGGTTTTACAATTTGAAGATTGCATCAAAGCTGATACTGGGTTTTTCTCTTGTTACGCTGATAGCTTGCATCATTGGCGTAATAGGGATAACAAAAATCATGCAAATAGAAAAAGCCGATACAGAGATGTACGAGCTCAACGCAAAACCGATGGGTCCCATTTTGACCACTGCTGTGGCATTTCAAAGAATAAGGGTAAACTATCGAGAAATAGCTTTGGAGCAGACGCATGAAGGCAAGGTAAAGTTTTCTAACAGGATTGAAGAACTGCATAAAATAATAGATGACAATCTCCCTGAAATCGAAAAGTCTCTCAAATCAGATGAGACAAAGAAGGCCTACGCGGATATCAAGACCGAATTGGCCAAGTTTGTCCCTCATCTTGACAAAATTGTGGCACTGGCAATGGATGGGAAGAACGATCAGGCCATTGCCTATATGAGGAGCGATGCCGTCGCCGGGCTTGCCCGGTCAGTGGATGATTCGATCCAGAAGCTGGCTGATCTGAAAATCGATCTGGCAAAGAAGAAATCCGAGAGCAATACCGCCGCCGCCAAGGCCGCGGTTGCCATGACGGGCATCATCCTTGTGATTGGTGTGGCCCTGGCGGTCGGACTCGGCATATTCCTTTCCCGCATAATCAGCCGCCCGCTCAGATCGGCCGTGGATGTGTCAAACCGCCTGTCTGAAGGAGATCTGACCGTAACGATCGAGGCAACGAGCAAGGACGAAACGGGCCAACTGCTGGCGGCCATGCACAACATGGTCGAGAAGCTGAAAGGAGTGGTAGCTGACGTGAAGAGCGCAGCGGACAACGTGGCCGCCGGCAGCCAGGAGCTCTCCTC
>NZ_JCAMRN010000069.1:0-19983 GCF_059620965.1 Geobacter sp. PheSNFMC | reverse complement strand
CAGCGGACCACCGACGGGATCCGCGCCATTGACCGATCGGTGAACGAGGTCGCCCAGTCAGTGGAAAGCCTGTCGCGCACGGCCTCCGAGAATGCCGCCGCCATCGTCCAGATGTCGACGAGCATCGAGGTGGTGGCGGAACACATGGAAGGGCTTGCCCGGGAGGTGGACGAGGTGAGCTCATCCATCATCCAGATGGCGGCCGCGGAAAAGGAGATCGGCAGAAGCGTCGGGGTGCTCATGGAGGATGCCTCCCGCACCGCCTCCCTGGTGGCCGAACTGGACCTGTCCATCAAGCAGGTGGAAAAAAGCGCCCTGGAAACCGCTGCCATTTCGGAAGAGGTGCTGCGCGACGCGGAACTGGGACGGGACTCGGTGGATCGGACCATCTCGGGCATCAGCGAGATCCGCCGTTCCTCCCGCAGCGCCTCTGACACCATTACCACCCTCTCTCACCGGGTCGGTGACATCGGCACCATCATCTCGGTCATCAACGAGATTGCGGAGCAGACCAAGCTCCTGGCCCTCAATGCCTCCATCATCGCCGCCCAGGCAGGGGAACACGGCAAGGGGTTCGCAGTGGTGGCGAACGAAATCAAGGAACTTGCCAAGCGGACCACCAGTTCCACCGGAGAAATAGCAGATATCATCTCCGGACTCAGGGAGGAGACGGTGCGGGCGGTTCAGGCCATCAAGCAGGCGGAAGACCGGATCGGGGAGGGGGAAACGCTCTCCTACCGTTCGGGGGAGGCGCTCGAAAAGATCGTGGACGGGGTGAAGATGGCAGCCGATCAGGTGGGCGAGATCGCGCGGACCACCGTGGAACAGGCTCAGGGCAGCGAAAACATGCGCCGGGCCATGGAACGGGTGGCGGAAATGGTCGGGCAAATCGTGCGCGCCACCCAGGAGCAGGCCCACGGCACCGAGCTGATCACCGAGGCGGCGGACCGCATGAAGAGCCTCACGGGGCGCGTCTTCACCTCCACCCGGGAGCAGCGCGACACCAGCACCCACATCGTCCGCTCCAGCGAAGGGGTGACGCGCATGATCTCGACCATCCGCCAGGCATCCCAGGTTCAGGCGGAAAACAGCCAGAAGATCGTTGAGGCAGTGGAAAACATGGAGACCACCGCGGTCAACGGTCTCGATACGACCCGGCTCATGGAAGAGGCCGTCTCCCGCCTCGCGCGCCAGGCGGAAGGTCTCACCGAAGCCATGGCCGGCTTCAAGGTCCGGTAGCCGTGGCCGGCCTCAATCGTCGGCCCGGTAGCCGATCCTCACGGCGCCCCAGTGCCTGCCGCCGATAACGATCGGCACCGACAGGTCATTCATCACCTCGCCCGTATCCCTCAGGTAGGTCTGCAGCAGGAAGCTCCCCGTATTGCCCGCGCACCGAAGCCCCGTGCGATCATCGAAAATCCGCTTGGTCCGGTTATGCTCATTGTCCGCCTCCCGGTTGCCGGTGAGGGGGCGCGAATAGCGGAGGTTGTGGGAAGGACAGTAGCCGCGCCGGTCAACGCATATGGCGTAGTACATGCCGCTGTCGCGCCCCAGGATCTCCTCCTGGATCGGCGAAATGATCTCGTCGAAGAGCCGGTCAGAGGGCGTGCTGTACTTCTGGGGGAAGGTGTCGGGGATCGGCGTGTACTCGGTGCTGAACAGCGCATCAAGAGTAGTGCGCCGATCCGCCGCGGCCCGCTCAAGCGTTGCGGCGACCCGGTCCCGCATCTCCGACGCCAACCCCTTGACCGTATCATGATAGGTCCCCACCTTGAACCGGCCCACGGTGCCGTAAATCTGCTCGGCGGTCTCCGAAAGCTCCCGGAAGATCCCCGCCGTCTGCTCCATCTGGCCGTTTACCCGTTCGGCCGTACCCGAAACCTGGGATATCTTCTCGGAGATCTCGCCGGTGGTGGCGCTCTGCTCCTCCGTGGCCGTGGCGATCTGGTTGATCATGTCCGTGGACTCAGCCGCCAGGCGCAGGATATCCTCCAACTGCCGCCGCGCCGAGGTTGACCGCTCGACGCCCACCTCGACCTTGTCCTTCCCTTCGGCAATGGATGCCACAACCGCGCGGATCTCCGCCTGAATGCTCCTGATGATGGTCCCGATCTCCCGGGTGGAGGAAGCGGTCCGGTCCGACAGCACCTTAACCTCATTGGCCACCACCGCGAACCCCTTGCCCGAATCTCCGGCCCGGGCCGCTTCTATTGCCGCGTTGAGCGCCAGGAGATTGGTCTGGTCGGCAATGTCGCCGATGATGCCGACGATCTCTCCGATCTGGCCCGACGACTGCTGCAGCTTGTCCATGGTGTCGAGCGTTGCCATGACGCTGTCCCTGATCCGGTCGATGCTCTCGGCGGTCTCCGTCACGGTGGCCATCCCCCCCTGGGCGGCCCGGTCCACGGAAAGGGACAACTGGGCTGCCCGCTGGGTGTTGACGGCCACATCATTGAGAGTCGCCGCTATCTCCTCGGAGGCAACCGCCACTGACGTGGACAGATCCTTCTGCTCGTGGGTGGATGTCACCAGCCGTTCGGTTTCCTTGATGGTGCGGCAGGCGGAAATGGCAATGTGCCCGGCCTGGTGATACAGGCCCGAGATAATCTCACGGAGCTTGGCCACCAGCAGGTTGATCCCCTCGGCCAGCATCCCGAGCTCGTCGCTGGAGCGCACCGGCACGGCGGCGGTGAGATCCCCTTCGCCCCGGGCAATCTCCTGCACCCGCCGCGATATCTCGCCGATGTTCCGGATGATGGTCCGCTGGAAAAACAGGTACATTACGCCAAGAAGGAGAAAAAACGAGCACACGCCCACCACGGCCAGGGCCAGGGTCAGGTTCCGGGCGCCGGCGTACCCCTCCTCCAGCGACGTGGTGAGGAGCATGGCGCCGTTGAAGCGGTCGCTCTGCCCATGGCACGATTGACAGCGCACCTCATTGGCCAGGGGAACGATGAAGCTCAGCACGTGCCGCCCATCCACCTTGTGGCGCTTTTCCGCAGCAGTCCCGGACGCAAGGGCCGCCTGCACCTCCCCGTCCGGCGCATCCTGGCTGGTACCGGCCGGTCTCCCCGCGGTATCATAAATGCGCAGGTCCAGGACAGCCCCCTTGCCCCGCACATCGGCCACGTAGCGCTCGATAACGGCCATGTCCCCCGCTGTCATGAGCTCGCCGATGTCACGGACCACGAGGGTCGAGAGCCCCCGGGTGTTGCGGGTCTGAAGATCCATAATGGCATTGTATTCAAGCCAGATAGAGGTGATGCCGAGGGCGGCAAACCCCAAGAACAGGGTTATACCGATGATGGCGAGAACCTTGAAAGCAAGTCTCGTTCGAAACATGGCGGGCTCCTTCTGACCGTGTCGTATACTTATCCTATTGTATCGGCAGACCTCCCCATACCTTTAATTATTTAAAAAATTGTTTTATCCAAATGAATACGCTTCCACGCTCACCCCCCATCCTCGGCCCACGAGCACGTAAAAAAGCCCCGGGTTTCCCCGGGGCTTCGCAATGTGCAACCGTTTGCGGCTGTAATGCCTACGCCTTCATAACGTTGGCCGCCTGAAGTCCCTTGGCCCCCTGGACCACATCAAAGGTCACCGCCTGTCCTTCGACCAGGGTCTTGAACCCGTCGCCCTGGATCGAGGAGAAATGGACAAACACATCCTCGCCGTTTTCCTGCTCGATGAAGCCATACCCCTTGCTGTCATTGAACCATTTCACCACACCTTTAGCCATTACTCATCTCCTCCTGTTACTGCCAGCGGCATAATGGGGCTTTGGGTGAGCCCGGACGAATTTTTCGCTTTCTAGCACCAATACGCACGGCCTGTCAAGCTGATATTTGACCGGAAAAAAGCGGGGGAGACCCTGTCTCCCCCGCTGACGCACGCTGCTACTTCGCTTCATCCAGGACGGCATGGGCCGCCGCGAGCCGGGCGATGGGCACCCGGAACGGCGAACAGGACACATAGTCGAGGCCGATCCGGTGGCAGAAGATGACTGACGAGGGGTCGCCGCCATGCTCGCCGCAGATGCCGAGCTTGATGTCGGGGCGGGTGGCGCGCCCCTTTTCCACCGCCACCTTCACGAGCTGGCCGACCCCGTTCTGGTCCAGGGAGACGAAGGGGTCCTCCTCCAGCAGCCCGCTTTCCACGTAGAACGGCAGGAACTTGCCGGCATCGTCCCGGGAGAGGCCGAAGGTGGTCTGGGTCAGGTCGTTGGTGCCGAAGGAGAAGAACTCGGCCTCCCGGGCAATCTCGTCGGCGGTGAGGGCGGCCCGGGGAAGCTCGATCATGGTGCCGATGAGGTAGTCGACCTTGACGCCGCAGGCGGCAATGACCTCCTCGCATACGCGCACCGTGTTCTCCCGCAGACGGGCAAGCTCGGTCACCACGCCCACCAGCGGGATCATGATCTCGGGCACGATGCTGAACCCCTCGTTCTTGGTCAGTTCGCAGGCAGCCTCCATGATGGCCTGCACCTGCATGTCGTAAATCTCCGGGAAGGTGAGCCCCAGCCGGCAGCCACGGTGTCCGAGCATGGGGTTGAACTCGTGGAGGTAGTCCACCTTGGCCCTGAGCGACTGGGCCGTGACCCCCATGCTCTTGGCCAGGGCATCGATGTCCTTGTCCTCGTGGGGCAGGAATTCGTGGAGCGGCGGATCCAGCAGGCGAATGGTGACCGGCAGCCCCTTCATCTCCCGGAAGATGCCGACGAAGTCACCCTTCTGCATGGGCAGGATCTTGGCCAGGGCCCTTTTGCGCCCCTCCACGTCCTCGGCGAGGATCATCTCCCGCACCGCGGCGACCCGATCCGCCTCGAAGAACATGTGCTCGGTGCGGCAGAGGCCGATCCCCTCGGCGCCGAACTCGCGGGCCACCCGCGAATCGTTGGGGGTGTCGGCATTGGTTCGCACCTTCAACTTGCGGAAGCGGTCCACCCACTCCATCAGGGTGCCGAAGTCCCCGGTAAGCTGCGGCGGAACTGTCGGCACCTCGCCGAGCATCACCTCGCCGGTGGAGCCGTCCAGGGTGATGACATCCCCCTTCTTGACCACCTGCCCCTTGGCGGTGGCGAACTGGCTCCCGGCGTAATCGACCTTGATGTCGCCGCAGCCGGCAACGCAGCACTTGCCCATGCCCCTTGCGACCACCGCCGCGTGGGAGGTCATGCCGCCGCGGGCCGTGAGGATCCCCTGGGCCGCGTGCATGCCGTGGATGTCCTCGGGGCTCGTCTCGACCCGGACCAGGATCACCTTGAGCCCCAGGCGGGCGGCAGCCTCGGCCTCGTCCGCGGTGAAGACCACCTCGCCGCTGGCCGCTCCGGGGGAGGCGGGAAGGCCCTTGGCGATGACCCTTTTCTGGGCCTTGGGATCAAGGGACGGATGGAGGAGCTGGTCGAGCTGGGACGGAGACACCCGCAGCACAGCGGTCTTCTCGTCGATGAGCCCTTCCCGCACCATGTCCACGGCGATCTTGATGGCCGCCTTGGCGGTCCGCTTGCCGTTGCGGGTCTGGAGCATGAACAGCTTGCCCTTCTCGATGGTGAACTCGATGTCCTGCATGTCCTTGTAGTGCTTCTCAAGGATGCCGCGGATCTGGACGAGCTGCTGGTAGCACTCGGGCAGCACGTCTTCCATGGCCGGGAGGGTGGTGTCCTTGCTGTTGGCCCGATTGATGGGCTGCGGGGTCCGGATGCCGGCCACCACGTCCTCGCCCTGGGCGTTCACCAGGTACTCGCCGTAGAAATAGTTTTCGCCGGTGGAGGGGTCGCGGGTAAAGGCAACGCCGGTGGCGCAGTCGTTCCCCATGTTGCCGTAAACCATGGACTGGACGTTGACCGCGGTGCCCCAGTCGGCGGGAATGTTATTGAGCCGGCGGTAGGTGATGGCCCGCTGGTTCATCCAGGAGCCGAACACGGCGCCCACGGCGCCCCAGAGCTGCTCCTGCGGATCTTCGGGGAACTCCTTGCCGATGGTCTCGCGGATCTTTGCCTTGAACTTGCCGACCAGTTCCTTCCAGTCGGCCGCGGTGAGGTCCGTGTCCAGGTGGACCCCCTTCTCATCCTTCTTCTGCTCGAGGAGGTGTTCGAGCAGGTCCTTGTCCATGCCCATGACCACATCGGAGTACATCTGCACGAAGCGGCGATAGGCATCGTAGGCGAAGCGCTCGTCCCCGCTCTGGGCGATGATCCCCTGGACCGTCTCATCGTTGAGTCCCAGGTTCAGGATGGTATCCATCATACCCGGCATGGAAGCCCGGGCGCCGGAACGGACCGACACCAGAAGCGGGTTGTTCCGGTCGCCGAAGGTGCGCCCCATGAGAGATTCCATCTTCTTCAGGTGTTCGGCAACCTCGGCCGCCAGGCTCGGCGGATAGCTCCGGTTGTTGGCGTAGTAGTAGGTGCAGACCTCGGTGGTGATGGTGAATCCCGGCGGGACCGGGAGCCCGATCGCTGTCATCTCCGCCAGGTTGGCCCCCTTGCCCCCCAGCAGATTCTTCATCTCGGCCTTTCCTTCGGCCTGGCCATTGCCGAAGAAGTAAACATACTTGCCAGCCATTGCACGCCTCCTTGAGTTTTTACTGACGGTCAAACCCGTTCAGCTACGATAAACTGCTTTTAATACTGCTCAAGCGGTATTTAGGGAAATTAAAACAAAAAAACCGCCTAGCATGAGCTAGGCGGCTATCTTCGCGAAGTCCGCGACCCCTCCGAAGAGCCGGGCGACCCCGGTCAGCAGTGCTAACCGGTTTGTTCTGACCCGTTCGTCCTCGGCCATGACCATCACCTTGTCGAAGAAGTCGTCCACGGCGCCCTTGAGGGCGGCAATGCCGGTGAGCGCGGCCAGGTAGTCGCCGGCGGCGGTGCGGGCCTCCACGTCGGCGCGGACCTGCTGGAACGCCGCGAACAGGGCACCCTCGGCCGGCTCCTGGAACAGGGCCGCAGCCACGGGCTGATCGACCCCCTCCTTGACGATGTTGCAGACCCGCTTGAAGGCCACGGCCAGGGAATCGAAATCCGGACGCCCCTTGAAGGCGGCCAGGGCGCCGATGCGGGCCTCGGCGTCCACCAGGTCGTCGAAGCCGGCGGCAATGGCCGCGTCCACGGCATCGGCCGGATAGCGGTCGGCCATGAGGTTCACGAACCGGCCCCGGAAGAATTCCAGCACATCAGCCATCACCTCGGCGGCGGGGCGGGTCAGCTTGGCGGAGAGGAGTTCCAGGGCCTTCCCGATCTCTCCTTCCAGCGAGAGGCGGCAGCCCCGGTCGAGAATGATGTTGATGATGCCCAGGGCCGAACGGCGCAGGGCATAGGGATCGGCCGAACCGGTGGGGATCAGCCCCACCCCGAAGCAGCCGCAGATGGTATCGAGCTTGTCGGCGATGGAGACGAAAGCGCCGATGTCTGATGCGGGGAGGTCCCCCCCGGCCTGGGTGGGGAGGTAGTGCTCGGCGATGGCGGCGGCCACCTCGGCGTCCTCGCCCTGGAGCAGGGCATACTCACGGCCCATGATCCCCTGTACCTCGGGGAACTCGCCGACCATGCCGGAAACCAGGTCGGCCTTGCAGAGGAAGGCGGCCCGGGCTGTCTTGGCCTTCACCGCCGGATTGAGGAGGTCGGCCAGTCCCTCGGCCAGGGCGCGGAAGCGCTCCATCTTCTCGTAGGAGGTGCCGAGCTTCTGCTGGTAGACCACGTTTTTCAAGGACTCCACCCGGGTCTCCAGCTTCACCTTCTGATCCTCCTCGAAGAAGAAGCGGGCGTCGGAGAGGCGGGCGCGCAGGACGCGCTCGTTCCCCTTGACCACCACGGAGGGGTCCTCGGTCAGGGTATTGTTGATGGTGATGAAACCGGGCATGAGCTTGCCGGCGTCGTCAACGATGGAGAAGTAGCGCTGGTGGCTCCGCATGGAGGTGATGAGCACCTCGCGGGGGACCTTGAGGAAGTCCGGAGAAAAGGTGCCGTGGACCACGCTGGGGTACTCCACCAGGTAGGTCACCTCGTCCAGGAGCCCCTCGTCGGGGAGGAGATGGCCGCCGGCGGTCTTGGCAACCCGATGGATCTCCCGGCGGATGGTTTCCTTGCGCCGCTCGGGATCGGGGATCACGAAGTGCCGCTCGCACTCGTCCAGGTAGTGGGCAAAGTCACGGACCGGGAACGGCTGGTTGGCCATGAACCGGTGGCCCCGCGAGACATTGCCGCTCTGGACGCTGCCGAAAGCGAAGGGGACGACGACCCCGTCGAACAGGGCCACGATCCAGTGGATGGGGCGGGCGAAACGCACGTCCAGATCGGCCCAGCGCATGGACTTGCGAAACGGGATGCCCCCCACCAGCCGCGGCAGGATCTCGGCGAGGAGGTCCGGCACCGGCCGGCCGCTCTCCTTGCGGACGGCGGCCACGTATTCGCCCTTCTCGGTGGAGACCAGAGTCAGGGACGCCACGTCGACCCCCTGGCCACGGGCGAAGCCCTCGGCCGCCTTGGACGGCGTGCCGTCGGGACCGAAGGCGATGTTCCTGGCCGGCCCCAGGGCGGTAATCTCGGCATCGGGCTGAACGGTCGGCAGCCCCTTCACCACCAGCGCCAGGCGACGGGGGGTAGCAAAGGTCTTCACCTCGCCGAAGGCAAGGCGGGCGTTCTCCAGCTCCTTCGTGACGATGGCCTCCATGTCGGCCATGGCCTTGGGCAGGAAGCCGGCGGGGATCTCCTCGGTGCCTATTTCGAGAAACAGTTCCTTGCTCATGTTACTTCCGTCCTCCTTTCAGCAGCGGGAAACCCAGGCTTTCGCGGAGCTTAAGGTAGCCTTCGGCGCAAAGACGGGCCACATTGCGGACCCGGCCGATGTAGGAGGCGCGCTCGGTGACCGAGATGGCCCCCCGGGCATCCAGGAGGTTGAAGGTGTGGGAGCACTTCATGACGAAATCGTAGGCCGGGAGCACGAGACCGCGCTCCACCAGGCGCACGCATTCCTTCTCGTACATGGTGAACAGGGTGAGGAGCATGTCCACGTCCGCTTCCTCGAAGTTGTAGGTGGAGAACTCCACCTCGGTCCGGTGGTGGATGTCGCCGTAGCTCACCCCCTTGACCCACTCCAGATCGTAGACGTTGTCGACCCCCTGCAGGTACATGGCGATCCGCTCGCAGCCGTAGGTGATCTCCGACGAGACCGGCTTTAGATCGATCCCGCCGGCCTGCTGGAAATAGGTGAACTGGGTGATCTCCATGCCGTCGAGCCACACCTCCCAGCCCAGGCCCCAGGCGCCCAGGGTCGGCGACTCCCAGTCATCCTCAACGAAGCGGATGTCGTGCTTCGCGGGATCGATGCCAAAGGCCCGGAGCGAATCCAGATAGAGATCCAGAATGTTCACGGGGGACGGCTTCATGATCACCTGGAACTGGTAGTAGTGCTGGAGGCGGTTGGGGTTTTCACCGTAGCGCCCGTCGGTGGGGCGGCGGGACGGTTCCACGTAGGCAACGTTCCACGGCTCGGGGCCGAGAACGCGGAGGAAGGTGGCTGGGTTGAAGGTGCCGGCACCCTTTTCGGTGTCGTAGGGCTGCTGGATAACGCATCCCTGCTGCGCCCAGTATCCCTGGAGGGCGAGAATCAGATCCTGGAAGGTCAAGGTGGTTCCTCCCCTGGCATAAAATGAAAATAGCTTTATCGTGCGTAAACAGGGTTTGGCCAAAATGAAAAAGCGTCCAAGTTACGCACAATTAGAGCTCACGAGATTACAATGCTTCTCCCACCCTGTCAAGAATTTAATCCGCCGCAACCCGCAATCCATCAGGCCAGGAAACCAAGCAGCCCCCGGAATACCCGCGCTCTGCCGCACTCGCGCCCATTCGTCCGCCCCCCTGCGGGGTGTCGGATGCAGGGCTGCAGCGACGTCACGGGGCCAACTGGCGCAAAAAGGCAAGGGAATTAAGAGGACGGGCGAGATGGGTCCCGATGGCGCCGTCCAGGAGCGGCCCGGCTTCGCCGAGGGCCTCGGGGGAAAAGGCAACGGCACCGAACCGCCCGGTGCCCAGACACCGGTGCAGAAGACGGACGGTCTCCGCCGACAACGGCGCGCCGTAGCGGCCGCAGCCGGCGCAGAGCACCGCGCCCCCCGCACCGGCACGCCGGGCCGAATCGGCGGGAAGATCGACGCCGCAGCCGGCACAGGTATCGAGGGCAATGCGGTAGCCGAGGATATTCAGCAGATTGGCTTCGAAAAAGCGCCGGTCCGAGGGGGTGGCGCCCCCCTGATCCAGGTGCTCCAGATAGGAAACGAGGAGCCGGAACAGCCGGGGAACCGGCGCACCGTCAGGCAGGAGGCGGTCGACCAGCTCCACGGCATACCCGCCGTGGCCGATGGCGGCCAGATCCTGCCGGATGCGGGGAAAGACGGTCACAATGTCCACGCCGCGCAGGGACGAGAGCCCCTCCCGGACGACCAGTTCCACGCTCAGGCGGGCAAAGGG
The DNA here is from genome assembly GCF_059620965.1 of Geobacter sp. PheSNFMC. NCBI lineage: Bacteria > Pseudomonadati > Thermodesulfobacteriota > Desulfuromonadia > Geobacterales > Geobacteraceae > Geobacter > Geobacter sp. PheSNFMC. Next base: position 9,515 of record NZ_JCAMRN010000069.1, on the reverse strand, counting down.
CTCCAGGGCGCCTCCGAAGCGACGCATGCTCTTGCGGGCGCCCCGGGCCAGGCCGCGCACCTTGCCGTGGCAGAGCGTGAACAGGGTGACGATCCGGTCGCTCTCCCGATAATCCATGGTGGCGAGCACAACGGCTTCGCAGCGGATGGGATGCATGGGGCAACCCTACCACCTCCGTCCCCCGGCGGTCAATCCCCGCGGGAACGGACGGCGCGGGCGGACTACCGCAGGCCTAGCCGGGAGAGGATGATCCCCAGGAACTTATTGACGGGGTGATTGCGGGACAGACGCTTGATGGGGGGAGCGCGGCGGGTGCCGAGCCGGTCCAGCTCGACGATGATGTCCTCCCCGCCCCCCATGCGCAGCCCCTGGCGGAAGGCATCGATCGCCTCGGTCCGCTTACCTGCCAGCAGGTAGATGCATCCCAGGTTGTGGTGGAGGGTCGGGTTCGCCGGATCGGCCGCCACGGCCTCCCGGGCACGGGCGATGGCGTCGGAAAAGGTTCCCCGCGTTTTGGCCTGGCAGAGGGCGAGATAGGACGAGGAAAGTGGCGTTTGCCGCTCCGTCACCGCCTGCTCGAAACAGGTACGGGCCAGATAGACGTGGTCGTGGTGAAGGGCTTCGACTCCCTTGACAAACCATTCCGTCGTATTCGTTGCTGTCATGACGTGCCTCGTTCGTTGACATGCCGGGGCAGGAAACCCATGCCGTGCGAACGGAGCAATTCAATTATCAGGCCAGCGAAACAACCAAAATAGCCGCGTACAACAGCATATTGCAATCATGGGCATAATGCAGGCAATACGGCATGCTACACATGGCGCCACACCCATTGTACCAGGGAATCACACGGTATTATTTACGCCAAATGACCGACAGACATACGAAAGCAAGACCGAGGACGACCAATTCTGTCACCACCCTGAAACGACGCCATCACGCCTCCTCCTCGTGCTCAAGCACCCTGACCTGGGGGCGAAATCGAGCCGCAGGGCAGGGGCAGAGCCATGCCCACGGCGCAGGGGAGCCGTGCTGGCGAGGCAACCGGGATGGGGTGATACACCCCTCTCCCGGCTATCCCTCGTCGATCACCAGGACGCCGGCGCCCCGCATGCGCCCGCTCCGCAGGTCGTCGAGGGCTTCGTTGGCCGCGCTGAGGGGATAGGCGGTCACCTCGGTCCTGACGGGCACCTTCGGCGCCAGGGCGAGAAACTCCTCCCCGTCGCGCCGGGTCAGGTTGGCCACGGAACGGATGCTCCGCTCCCCCCAGAGGATATCGTAGGGGATCGGCGGAATGTCGCTCATGTGGATGCCGCCGCAGACCACAACGCCCCCCTTGCCCACCGCCCGCAATGCCGCCGGCACCAGTTCCCCGGCTGGCGCGAAGATGATGGCGGCGTCAAGCTCCTCGGGCGGCCGCTCGTGGGAGGCCCCGGCCCAGACCGCCCCCATCTCCCGGGCAAAGGCCTGGCCGGCCTGGTCGTCGGGACGGGTGAAGGCGTAGACCCGCCATCCCCGGAAGCGGGCCACCTGGGTCACGATGTGGGCCGCGGCGCCGAAGCCATAAATGCCCAGCCGTTCCCCCTCACCGGCCATGACCAGAGAGCGGTAGCCGATGAGCCCGGCGCAGAGCAGCGGCGCCGCCTGGAGGTCCGGGTATCCCCCGGGGATCGGAAAGCAGAAGCGGGCATCGGCAACGGTGAACTCGGCAAAGCCGCCGTTGCGCTGATAGCCGGTGAACCGGGCGTGGTCGCACAGGTTTTCCCGTCCCGACCGGCAGTAGCGGCAGGCGCCGCAGGTGGCGCCGAGCCAGGGGACCCCCACCCGCGTCCCCTCCCGGAAACGCTCGACCCCGTCACCCAGCTTTGCCACGCTCCCCACGATCTGGTGGCCGGGGATGAGCGGCAGCGCGGGCTCCGTCAGTTCGCCGTCCACGATGTGAAGATCCGTCCGGCAGATGCCGCAGGCGTGGACCTTGAGCAGCACCTCGCCCGGCCCGGGCTCGGGGACCGGCACCCGGACCGGCCGCAGCGGTTTTCCCACCTCCTGGAACAGCATGGCGCGCATGCTACACCTCCGTGTACCGTTTCAGGTCCCGCTCGAACCGTGGCTCGTCCTCGAACAGGATGCCCCGCATCCCCCGGCTTTCGGCCCGCACCACGTTGGCGAGCATGTCGTCCACGAAGAGCACCTCGCCGGGGGCGATGCCCAGCTCCCGCGCCACGTCGTCGAACACCGAAGGGTCCCGTTTTCCCTTGCCCAGCCGGTAGCTGTTGAAGATCCGATCGAATTCCCGGAAAAAGCCGTCGCGCCGGTCGAGCCATTCGAGCCAGTCGGTCTGGTCGCTGAGGATGGCGGTCCGATACCCCTTCGCCCTCAGGGCCCGGACGGTCTCCATCATCCGGGGCCGGAGCACGAAACGGTCGAGGATCAGGTTCGACAGTTCCCGGTCACTCCCCCGCAGCCCGGTCCGTTCCCGCAACGACTGCCAGAATGCCGATTGACTTCCCGTGCCCAGGACGTAACCGCTGGCGTAGACCGCCTCCATGCCGGAGCCGTGCACCGCGATCGGATCGAGCCCCTGGCGCCGGGCAAGCTCGAACAGCCCCTCCCGGAATCCCTCCTCGGCCAGCACCCCGCCATAGTCGAAAATAACCGTCGTGACCTTCTCCGCCGGGGCCCCCAGCCGCAGCCGGAAGAGGGTCTGCCAGCGCCGGGCGTCGCTCCAGCCGGTGACCGGATCGGGGACCACGATCTTCACCTGGTCGAAGCGCATCTCCTGCCGGTCCAGGGCCACCGTGCGGGCGGCGGTCTCCTTGGCCGCCAGGGGCAGGTCAGCGTAGAAGAGCGACAGGTGTGGGACGAGCAGGTAGCCCGAATCCTGCGCCACCGCGCCCTTGACCGCCTCGTGGAGCCGCCGGAGCGCCGGGTCTTCTCCGAACGATACGAACAGGGACCGGAAGTATTCCTCGGTCACGCCGAGCCCTGCCACCTGCAGGGTGATCGGACCCGTCCCGGCCGCCGCATCCGCCAGAGCCCGCCGTACCGGCTCCAGTTCGGCATCGTTGCTGAACGCGCCGCCGTAGACCGTCACGTGGGGCTCGAAGGGGAGCGTATCGTAGCGGTCGGCCAGTTCGTGGATCACTCCATCCGCCCACCGGCGGTCCCCGGCTGCGGGGACGAGGAAGACGGAGAACCTGCGTGGTTCGGTGCTCATGGGGCCTCTTTCCTCCGCTCATAGGTCAGGAACAGGTGGGCCGGCCCCCCTACCCCCTCCTCCCGCGCCGTTTCCACGAAATCAGCCGGAACCTCCGGAAAGGTGACGTCGCCGGGAAATTCCCCCTGCACCAGAGTGAGAAGAATCTGGTCGGCCAGGGGCAGCGCCTCCCGGTAGAGCTCGCCGCCGCCGCAGACGAAAAGCTCCGCCGCGCCCCGGGCCAGCTCCAGTGCCCCGGCCAGGTCCCGCGCAGCAAGGCACCCCGGCGGGGCATAGCCTTCCCGGCGGGAGAGGACGATGTTCAGCCGCCCCGGCAACGGCCGGCCGATTGACTCGAAGGTCCTGCGCCCCATGAGGACCGGGTGCCCCAGGGTGATGGCCCTGAAGCGGGCCAGGTCGTCCGGCAGGTGCCAGGGGATGGCCCCCCGGTTGCCGATGACGCGGTTTTCGGCCATGGCCGCGATAAGGGTGATGCGCATGGAATCCGGCCCCCTCACGGCTTGCGCGCCACGATCTGCACCACGGCGCCCCGGCCCGTGTGGAGCCGCCCTTCCACCACGTCCCGCTCGATTTCCCGGGCCTGCAGGAATTCGAGGCCCGCCAGTTCCTCCCGCAGATCGGCCAGGGTCATCAGCAGCTCGACCGTGGGGGGGCCGCCGGTCCGGAGCTCCAGCTGCGCCGGGGTGTACGCCTCCAGCACGAAGAGCCCGCCCGGACGGAGCCCCGCCACTGCCTGCCGGTGCAGAACCCGCCGGACAGGGGGCGGCACGTGGCAGAAGATGGAGACAATGGCGTCCCAGCGCCCCGGTTCGATAACCAGGTCGGCCAGGTCGGTGGTCAGGGTCTCGATCCGCACCCCGTGCTCCTCAGCCAGCCGCGCCGCCTTGGACAGCCCCACGGCGGAGGCATCCACCGCCAGCACCCGGTGACCCTGCCGCGCCAGGAAGACCGCGTTCCGCCCCTCCCCCTCGGCCAGACAGAGGACATCCCCCGGCGGCATCATTGCGCTCACTCCGGCCAGGAAGGCGTTGGGCTCCCGGCCGTAGACGAATTCCTCAGTATCGTATCGTTCATTCCACGTGTTCGTGACATCGGACATGGTTCGTTCTCCTTTGCTCCGGCAGGATGAGGTGGCGGCTTCAGAGGAGCGAACCGATCCATTCCCCGGTGGTCATCACCGTGGCGAACATCAGTTGCTGGGTCACGAGCACCGCCCGGTGCAGTTCCTCGGCAGTGACCGCGCCCGCGCTGTTGGCAAAGGCCAGGGTGCCGGTGGCGTCGGCGAGAAACTCCACGGCAAAGCCCCGGTGGAACGCCTCGCGGGAGGTGGTATCGCAGCACATCTGGGTCATGTAGCCGCTGATGACCAGGGTGTCGATCCCCCGCTCCCGGAGCCAGGCCTCCAGGTTCGTATCCGTGAAGCTGCCGGGCAGGTTCTTTTCCAACAGCAGGTCATGGGGCCGCCGCGCCACCTCCGGGTGCAGCTCCCACCCGGGAGAGCCCTGCCGGAAGGTGGCCGAGTCGGGCCGCCGCGACGCATGGCGGACCGCCACCACCGGAATCCCGTTGGCCACGGCGGCATCCATGGCCGCCAGGATGTTGGGTAAACTCCCCTCCGGATAACTGACCGGCAGGGCGCCGGTGAAATATTCGTTCTGAACGTCGATAACCAGCAGTGCGCGTTTCATTCCGTTGCCTCCCTTGATTCGTGGAGCCCGTGGCCCCCGCTACACCAGTCCCCGCAACCGGGCCGCCAGGTACGGGGCCGCCGCGATCACCAGCAGCACCGCCACCCAGAGGTTCCCGCCGCGCGGGTCGTATGCCTCCAGCAGCTTCGCCCAGGGGTGCCCCATGACGACGCGGCCGAAGAAAAACTCGAAAAAGACCGTCAACACCAGCCATATCCAGCCGATCAGCCGGCAGCGCGAAGGGGTTAGTCCTCCCGCCAGCGGGATCAGGAGCGTGGTGACCGCAACGATCAGGGCGCCGAGGGAGACGCCGCTCAGCGGCAGCGCCACCTGCGCCCCCACCAGCGGGTTCAGAACCTTTTCACGCACCACGCCGTTCACGATTCCCAGCGGGATAAACAGGAGCCAGATGGCGCATGCCTTGAGGATGGAAGACGTCATCCCCCGAGCCGCCTGATCTCGTCGTGACGGAAACAGTGGACCACATGGTCGTTCACCATCCCCACCGCCTGCATGAAGGCATAGCAGATGGTGGACCCCACGAAATTGAAGCCCCGCCGCTTCAGGTCCTTGCCCATGGCATCGGACTGCTCCGTCCGGGCCGGCACCTCGGCAAGGCTGCGCCAGGCGTTGTGCCGGGGCGCATGGTCCACGAACCGCCACAGGTACGCATCGAGAGAGCCGAACTCCTCCCGTATCTTCAGCACGCCCCGGGCATTCCTGATGGTCGACTCGACCTTGAGCCGGTTGCGCACGATCCCCGGATCGGCCAGCAGCCGCGCCACGTCGGCCTCGGACCAGGCGGCCACCGTTTCCGCGTCGAAGTTGGCGAAGGCCCGGCGGTACGCCTCGCGCTTGCGCAGGATCGTCAGCCACGAAAGCCCCGCCTGGGCCCCCTCCAGGATCAGCATCTCAAAAAGGTGCCGGTCATCGTGGGCGGGCACCCCCCATTCCCCGTCGTGGTAGGCCACGTAGAGGGGGTCGGTGCCGCACCATTCGCATCGTTGGATCATGTCGTGCTCCTGTCGTAACGGAGACGGCTGGGGGCCGCGGCCTTACCGGCCGTTCTCCAGATAATAATCGATCGTCTCGGGCGAAAACCCGGAAATTTTGTGCGAACCCACGACGATCAGCGGCACGCCCCGGCCCCCCAGATCCTTGTGCCGCTGCATGGCGGCGCTGTCCTTTTCGATGTCGTAGGCCACATAGGAAACGCCCTTGCTCTGCAGGTACCTCTCCGCCCACTTGCAGTAGCCGCACCAGTCGGTCACGTACAGCTCAACCGTGCCGGTGAAGCGCTGCTTCACGGGCGGTGCGGGCTGCGGTGCCGACGTAGCCCTGCGCGGAGCCGCCGGTTGCGGAGACGGCGCCGGCGCGAAATCGCCGTCGGTGTAGACCTTCACCTTTTTCCCCTTCTTCGTTGCCGGCGGAGGCGTGTCCTTGAACGTCACCACCCCGTGCTCGTCCACCCACTTATACATCTCGGCTCCGGCAAGGGAACAGGTCAGCAGCAGGGTGACAATGGGGAGGAGGATGCGGATCGGCATGGGGGCTCCTGGGGATGGGGGATTGTTGGGAGTTTTGTGGCAATAACGTGGGAGAGCACACCGGCTCGGCCGGTGTTGCGCTTTGTTGAACAATGCCTGTGTCGTAATCATTCCGCACGGCGTGATTTCAGTATATTATTTATCTCTCTGATGGCGTTTTGCTCCTGAATTTCAAATTGGTTCGGTTCAACAATACCTTTGATTGCAGCGCACCCCACCAGCAGTGCTCCAATTCCTACTACAAGAGTAACAAGATTTGTGTCGCCTTTAATATGTGCCCATACTGCCGACCCGATTATCACAATGACAGCAGCGGTGAGAACGGGCATGGAATTTTTGATTTTTCTGTGTTTTTCGAGTCGTAGGTTTTCTTGGCGAAATGGGCGCTCCTCTTTAATAAGGTATTCAGATGTACACTGAATCAACGGCTTTCCTACCTCATTTTGTGAATGATCGTTTATGATTAGATCACCGTTAACATTCATGTCCCCACCGTTACTAAAATCTCGCATCAACCTCTCCTGTGCCTGAACTCAGTATTTTACTTATAATTTGAGGTGCTTTTTATGCTCATCCACTTTTCTACTTACTTCACATGACTGAACGGCCCCAGGCCGATCATGAGGTTTGCTGAACATTCCATTTTTATTTAGTCAGTGGCAAATTGCAGCAAACACGAAGCCTGATATCAAAAAGCCTAGGAATGATAATGATTGCAGAGATGCAAACAGTCCCTGTTTGTTCAGCTTCTTAATCTGAAGAATTCCGTTCACCTGTGGGTTAGAGGCATATTTTTGCAGCTGCCGTAAAGCAAGCCAGACCATAACTTTAGGAAGAGGGTTGTAAAACTCTGTCATTATTCGCTCTAGGCGAACACCTGTTTCGAGAGTAATACCCCAAAACTCTGCCCCCTCCTTAATCTTCTTTTCTTCCTCTTTATGTTTTTCAAGTTGTTCTAAAAATGTATTCTTCACCGCAGACGATACGTCACTGCCGATCTTGCAACCCAAGGCGTACATCTTGGATAAAAGACCAAAGATACAAGACAAACAGAGAAATGCACCGCAGACATAAAATCCGGTCTGTTTTATCAATGGTAAAACTTTATCGGCATTTGTAATAAGAAACGAGGCTACAGCAGCTGTGCCAGCTAATAACCAAGTTGAAAATATCTCAATTGGTTCTCGCGCCAGTGAGGCAGCTTCAAACATAGATGCTACAATCGCATTTTCCGCATTCTCCCGCGCCAAACGATTCCACTCGCGTAAAGGCTCAGTTCTAGGGTCATCCATCATGTATTTTCCTTGTTCAACGGGCCGGGAGATCACCTGACGGCTTTTTGGTCAGGTGCATCTTCCTGGTTGAACATTTATTGTTTCTGTTGCCTATGAAGCCTTACGGGTTTGGGTTTGGATCAGCAGTCACGTTATCAAGCAGTATTTCCAACTGTGCCATGACTGATTGTGGGAGTTCGATGTTATGTGGTCTGACAACCGCCTCTATCAGCTCTCTACTCCACCTCCATGACTCACAATAGGCTCTGCACAAAGGAACACGTTCAGCGCTGGCCGTACAAGTCAGGTAGCGACGATATGCATTACCAGAAAGGTCGATCTCGAGACCCCGCGAAGGAGTCGGCCAATGGTCAGTCTCCCCTTCATGAAGTCGAGCCAGCTTTAGCAGATTTTCGTGCGCCTTGCCCAATAAAGCCCATGCACGAGCGTATTCGCCTCTATTGAGAAGATTTGCGCCGAACAGCATCAGGTTGATCAGGTTAAGGGACAGACCCTCTACCAGTTCAGCCCCTTCACGTTTTGGAGGCCCTCCCACAAGCAGCCGCGCATACTGCGACAATTCGCCTTCTCGATCCAGCAACACCGCCGCTTCAAGCGAAGGAAACCACCCGTATCCCTGCCAGCCGGCAACAACCGACTGCTCCGAAGCCCGCATAAAGTGGAACTCGCCACGCACGCCGTTCTCGAAAAGTGCTGTGTGGTGGCCGAAATCGTCCAGGAAGTAAGCGGCAACCGGGCTGAATGAATTGAGCCATGAACGCTGATCGAAATCATTTAACGAGTCGTCGCGGATGAACACCGCGAATTCTATATCCGAATATTGATCACCCTCGCCGGTTGCGAACGACCCGAACATCAGCGCGGACACAACGCGAATGTCCTGGTGACACTTCTCACGGATATTCTCAATCATTTTCTCTTGAAGCATGCCCTCTCCTTTACAAAATAATTCCTGTTCTTCTTTTCACTGATCAGGCAAGTAAAACTGCATCCGCGCACAGCCAGAAAAGCTTCTCGCGTATGGTGGTATTTGATTGCCATAAACGTTCATCCCACTCCACGCAGGTCAGATCGTCCCCGCCATATAATATCTGTCCTAAAGTTACACCACGAAATTGTGCAACTGCCATCATGCCGGCGCTTTCCATTTCTACAGCAAGACAGCCTTCTTCTTTTCTTTTGGCTATTCTATCCGGCGTCTCTCTGAAAGGTGCATCGGTCGTCCAGGTTTTACCGACAAGATGCGTAATGTTCTTTATATTCAAGGTGTCCTCAAGCGCCTTCACCCCCGCTGGGTTCGCAAAGACTTCTCGGCTTGGTGGCAGGTAATGATATGAAACGCCTTCGTCGCGGATTGCGCTGGATACAACCATTAAGCTCCCAACGCTCATATCTTTATCAAGAACTCCACATCCTCCACAAACCATAAATTTCCGACCACCATAAGCAATGACCTTTTCGAGCAGACCCGCAGCCAGTGGTGCACCAATACCTGGATGAAAGAATGCCAACCTCTGGTCGTTGTATTCAATTTCGTAAACCGGATGAGGTCCATCCTCCCACAAGTCTGTTACCAATACCTTTGCATTGTGTTCGATGACAATTTTATCGATCACTTCTCTGAAAAAACAGATTACACAACACTGAGGCATATCCAGAGGCATGATAACCTTTGAAGGTTCAATAAAGGCAGTGCGGGTTGGGTCATATTCAAGAATTGGAAATATCATCCACAAGCCTCCATGGTTCAACTCAGTATTGAGCGGTT
>NZ_JCAMRN010000068.1:0-20241 GCF_059620965.1 Geobacter sp. PheSNFMC | reverse complement strand
GCCATGACCATGTCCCGCAGGACCCCCTTCACGATGTCGAGCTGCTCTCCCTTGAGCACCTCCCGGAAGTTGTGGCCCACGGCCCGGGGCGTGTCGATCTGCAGGAGCCGGGCCGCAGAGGTATTGATGGTGGTTATCGCCCCCCCCCGGTCCACCGCGATGACCCCGGCCGCCACGTTGCGGAGCACGATCTCCATGTGGCGTCGTCGCTGCTCCAGTTCCTGGTTGCTGCGCGACAGCTCGTCGTTGGCGTTTTTCAGGGCCAACTGGTTGCTCCGCAGGTCGTCGGTCATCTTGTTGAAGGCGGCCACCAGCATGCCCAGTTCGTCGTCGGTCCGCTGGCCCAGGCGGATATCCAGGTTCCCCTCGGCCACCTGCCGGGTCGCCTCGGCCAGTTCCTGGATCGGCGTGGTGAGGCTGTTGGCCAGGTGGAGCCCGAACCAGACCGCCAGGAAGATGATCACCATGGTGATCAGGAACAGGGCCAGGATGTAGCCGGACCGGATGGGATTCTTCAGGATCTTGAGCTGGCGGAACTGCTCGTAGGAGGCGGTGATCTCCCGCATCTTCTCCACCAGGGAGTAGGGGACGAAGTAGTTGACCACCACCGCCCCCACCACCTCGTCGGCGCGATAGGTGGAATAGATCGGCACGATGCCGCGGATGAGATCGGCCTTGCCCACCGTGTTGACCCTGGTGAGCTCTTTGCCGTTGAGCCCCTGCTTGATGTCCTCGGACGAGGGGTTGGTGAACTCCCCCAGCGGGAGCCCCGGGTTCGCGGCGCGGACCAGCTCTTCGTTCTGGGCCGAGTAGACCTCCACGATTCCCAGGTTGTACTCCTTTTGCTTCTGGCGGATCAGTTCCTTCATCTGCGGCAGGTTCTCGTCGTTGAGCAGGCGCTGGTCCCGGATGATGGCGCTGATCTGGTTGCCGTAGTAGAGGGCGTTGGCCGCCGAGTTCCTGTAGTAGGTCTGGGCCACCTCCAGCGATTCGGAGAGGGAGTTCTCGATCTGGGTGTTGAACCAGTTGCGGATGCTCTGGTTCACGTAGGTGGCCGAAACGAAGAACAAGAGCATGGTGGGGATGATGGAGAGGCTCACGAAGGCGATGACGAGCTTCGTGCGCAGGTTGGCCCCCAGGGCCTTGCCCCGCCGCTCCATCAAGAGCTTTGCCACGTTGCGGAACAGGAGGTAGATCAGGAGGATGATCAGGAGGATGATGACGTTGATGACGCCGAAGATCAGGAAGTTGCTCCCCATCGGCACATCGGAGCTGATGCGCGACAGGTGGATCTCCACCCGGGTCAGGACCAGGATCAGGAGCACCGACAGGGCGATGACGATCCCTTCGCGGCGCCGCTTGATCCGCTCCCGTTCGGCAGGCGTTGCGGCAGGCGTACTATCCGTGGTCTGTCTGTCCATGGGCCGTCCGAGGTGTGGCGTAAATGCAACAGTCACACTCTAGCGGAACGCAGCGGATTATGCAAGGGGCCCATGTGGCGGAGAAACGGGCACCGTTTGAAAAAAACGGGGAGAGTGGCCTCTCCCCGTGGTGATGTCGTTCAGGCCGCGGCAATCCTATGGCATGCTGATCTCCTGGTGCTTGGAGCGCAGTTTTTTCACCAGCTCCGCGTACCCCTGGTTGGAGATGATCTTGTTGAACTGGGTCCGGTAGTTGGAGACGAGGCTCACCCCCTCGATGACGATGTCGTAGACCACCCACTTGCCCCCCTTGAGCATGAGGCGGTAGTCGAGGGAATACTCGTCGCGCCGGGCAGTGACGATCTTGCTCCTGACCTCGGCATACTCGCCGTCGATGGCCTCCTTCAGGTACACCACCTTCTCCTGGTTGTAGGACTCGATCTTGCCGGCGTAGGAGTTCTCCAACAGGCTCTCGAAGAGCTCCACGAACTCTTTTTTCTCGGCGGCGCTCCGGTCGCGCCAGTGGCGCGCCATGGCGCGCTGGGCCATTTCGGTGGAGTCGAACACCGCGCCGATGGCCCGCTTGATCTCCTGGCGTCGCCGCTTCTCGTTCTGGGGCTTTTTCAGCTCCTTGTCCGACACGACCCTGATGACGTCGTCAACGGTCTTTTTCACCGTCTCGGTGGGGCTTGACTGGGCCAGGGCAGTGCCGGCAACGGCCAAAGAGAGGGCGAGGATGGGGAACAGGATCCATTTCATGGAACAAAGACCTCCTGGTACTCAGTTCAGGGGAGCCTGGCCCACGGCGTGGTCGAGCCGGGCCAGGGCCATGTTCTGGTTGTAAACGGCCTGGAAGTAAGCGGCGCGCATGCGGGCGTAGTTCTGGAGCCCGTCGAAGATCTCCTGGGCCGGTCCGATGCCGAAGTCGTAGTTGGCCACGGAGGCCACCACCCAGCGCTTGGCGTTGGTGTACGCCTCTTTCATGGCGGCGGCGCTCGCCTCGGACTCCCTTGCCTCAAGCCACGCCTTGCGGATCTGGAGCGGGATGAACTCGTCGGCGTAGGCCCTGGTGGACAGGAGCCGGTTGTACTGGGCCCGTTCACCCGCCACCTTGGCGCCGGTGATGCCGAAGTCGAGCTTCCACTTGACCCCCAGGGCGATGCCGGCCCAGACGTGGTTGAAGTCGTCGGGCACGAAGGGGTTGTCGATGCGGGTCCGCTTGTCGGCGTAGGCGGCGGAGACGTAGCCCCCCAGGAAGAGGTCGGGCCAGTAGTTGGCCTTTGCCGCCTCCACCAGGGCCTCGCGGGCTTTGATCCCCTCGTTGAGCTGGCGGAATTCCGGCCGCCGGGTCCGGGCCTCTTCCACGTAGGCGGCCAGATCGCCCAGGGTGGCGCCGGCGGGCTGGAGCCGTTCGGCGTCGATGTCGACCGCTTCGGCGGGCGGGAGCCCCATGCGGGTCTTGAGGGCGGCCAGGGCGAGCTGCTCGCCCTTGCTGGCCTCCTCCAGGTATTTGGCCACTTCGCCCCGGAAGGCGTCGAGCTTGTAGATGTCCAGTTCGTCGGCGTTGGGGGACCCCTTGTCGATCAGCTTGCGGGCCTTGGCCTTGGCATCGTCCAGAATGTCCCGCGTCTCCAGGACCAGTTCCCTCAGCTCCCGTGCCAGGAGGATGCCGTAGTAGTACTCCTTGACCTGGAGCGCCACGTCGGTGCCCTTCTGGTCCTTCTTGGCCCGGTCAACCTCGATGCCGTGGGTGGCGGCCCTCATGTTTTCGGAAATCTTGCCGAAGGTGTAGAGGGGCTGGACCAGGGTGGCGTCGCCCCGCTGGAACCAGGTCCAGCGCTCGGTGTCGTTGATGCCGTCTTCTGAGTAGACCTGGTTGCCCCGGGCCTGGGGCACCGGTCCGATCAGGCCCAGGAATTCGATCTGGGGATAGCGGTGGGCCTTTGCCTCGTCCAGCCTGGCCGAGGTGGCGTCGATGTCCGCCTGGGCCTCGCCCAACTCGGGGGCGGCGGTCAGCGCCTTCTTGATGCAGTCGTCGAGGGTGAGCTTCGTCCCGGCGCCGGCGTCGGCGCCCCACGCCGCTGCCAGCGGCAGGAGCGTTACGGCCAGTGCCAGAGCCGTCCGTCTGAGTGCCTTCATGGTTGGTCCCTCCGTCAGGTGTCCGGATGATTCCTGCGCCCCGTTTTATTCGACGTTCCCGTGGATGTACTTGCTCAGGAGCTCTTCCAGGTCCACGGCCGATTCCGTGTCGCGGATGCGGCCGCCGTCGGCCAGCAGCTTGTCAGACCCCCCGGGCTTGAGCTTGATGAACTTGTCGCCGATGATCCCGCTGGTCCGGACCGAGGCGATCACGTCGTCCTGGAGCTTGACGCCGTCCCTGATCCGCAGGTCGACCCGTGCCCGGTCGCTGGAGGGATCGAGCACGATCCGGTCGACCCGGCCGACCTCTACTCCGGCTATTTCGACGGCGGCGCCTTTCTTGAGGCCCGATACCGAATCGAAATCCGCTGAGACCTGGTAGTGGTCCCCGCCCAGCAGCTCCATCTGTCCCAGCTTGATGGAGAGCCAGGCGAGGCAGAGGATGCCGATCAGGACGAATATGCCGACAATGAGTTCGAGAGTGACTCTTTTCATACGCCTACCTTTTCAGATGAGCTGGATGGGGCCTTCGAGGCTGCCGCTGATGAACTGCCGCACCACCGGATGCTCCGAGCGCCGGATGTCTTCCGACGTGCCCTGCTCGACGATCTTGCCCCGGTAGAGCATTGCCACGTTCTCGGAGATGTCGAAGATCTCCGGGATTTCGTGGGAAACGATCACCGCCGTATAGCCGAACCGCTCGTGGGTCCTCCGGATCAGTTCGTGGATGGCCCGGCAGATGATGGGGTCGAGGCCGGTGGTCGGCTCGTCGAACAGGATGATCCGCGGGTTCAGGAGCAGGGCCCGCGCCAGCCCCACCCGCTTTTTCATGCCGCCGGACAACTCGTCGGGGAATTTCTTGTCCACGTTCCTGAGCCCCACGTGTCCCAGGGCCTCGTGGACCCGGTCGCTGATCTCCGAGCGGCTCAGCCGGGTCTTCTCCTCCAGGGGGAAGGCCACGTTCTCGAACACGGTCAGGGAGTCGAACAGGGCCGCGTTCTGAAACAGCATGCCGAACTTCTCCCAGACCCGGTTCATCTGATAGCGGCGCATGGTGGTGATGTTCTCGCCGTCCACGAACACCTCGCCCCGGTCCGGTTTCATGATGCCGATCATGTGCTTGAGCAGCACGCTTTTCCCCTCGCCGCTGGGGCCGATCACCGCGGTGATCTTCCCTTCCGGGATATCCATGGTGAGGCCGTCGAGCACCACCTGGCTGCCGAACGATTTATGGACGTCAACGAGTCTGATCATGGCCTATAACATGACGGAAGTCAGGAAGTAATCCCAGATGAGCACCAGCACCGACGACATGACCACCGCCTCGGTGGTGGCCCGCGATACCCCCTCTGCGCCGCGGCTGGCGTGGTATCCCTTGTAGCAGCAGACCCAGGCGATGATGCCGCCGAAGGAGAACGATTTTACGATGCCCGACCAGACGTCCTTCCATTCCACGCTCCGCTCCATCTCGGAGAAGTAGGCGCCCGGGTTGACCCCCAGGAGTTTCACTCCCACCACGTAGCCGCCATAGATGCCGACCACGTCGAAGATGGCGCAGAGCAGCGGCAGCGCCACCAGGGCCGCCAGGATCTTGGGGGAGACCAGATACTTGAACGGCTCCAGGGCCATGGTCTTCAGGGCGTCGATCTGCTCCGTTATCTTCTTGATGCCGATCTCGGCGGTGATGGCGCTGCCGGCCCGGCCCACCACCATGAGGGCCGAGAGGACCGGCCCCAGTTCCCGGATGAGGGAGAGGGCCACGGCCGAGCCGAGCATCCCTTCGGAACCGAACTTGGCCAGGGAGTAGTACCCCTGGAGCCCCAGCACCATCCCTGTGAAGGCGGCGGTCAGAACGATGACGAAGAGCGATTTCGCGCCGATGAAGTGGATCTGCTTGTAGATGTGGATCGGCTTGCCGGGCCTGATCACGATGTTGATCAGGGCATGGGTGAGGAAGATGATCATCTTCCCCATCTCCCCCACCACGGAGAGGGTGAGGGCGCCGATCTTTTCAATGGATGATACCAGCAAGGAACGCTCCGGATGTGTGATTGACGGGTCACAGTATACGCCCAAACCGCACAAAGTAAAGCGTTAGAGCCCGCTCATCACTGCCGGCGCGGGTTGACGCCTCACAGGATGAAGTCCGTGGAGAGGAAGGTGGAGCGCCGTTCCCGCACGATATCGGTGATGATGGCTCTGTTTGTTTCGTGGTTCCGGGCCGCCACCAGGGTTCGGAGCGAAAAGGCCCGCAGGGCGTCCGACACCGACAGGGTCCCCACGGCCGAGTCCTTGCGGCCGGTGAACGGGAAGACGTCAGGACCCCGCTGGCACTGGCTGTTGATGTTGACCCGCGACACCTGGTTCACCAGGTGATCGACGAGCGGTGCCAGCAGGGCGCTGTCCCTGCCGAAGATGCTCACCTGCTGGCCGTAGTCCGATTCGCGGATGGCGCGGATCGGCTCCTCAATGTCGGTGAACGGGACTATCGGCACTACCGGGCCGAACTGCTCCTCGGTGTAGAGGCGCATCCCCGGCGCCACCGGATAGACCAGGGCCGGGTGGAAGTAGGTGCCGGTGACCGTGCCGCCCCCCTCGTTCACCACTGCGGCGCCGCGCGCAACGGCATCGGCCAGCAGTTCTTGCAGGTAGGCGGTCTTCCCCTCCTCGGGCAGGGGGGTGATCATCACGCCCGGTTGCCAGGGCATGCCGGTGCCGATGGCCGACAGGGCCCGGGAGAAGATGGCAATGAACTGCTGCGCCACGGATTCGTGGACAAAGAGGAGTTTCAGGGCCGTGCACCGCTGGCCGTTGAAGGCGAGGCTGCCGGCCAGGCATTCCTCCACCGTCGGGTTGAGATCGGCGTCAGGCAGAACGATGGCGGGGTTTTTCGCTTCGAGCCCCAGGACCAGCCGGAGCCGGTTGGGGCGGGGATGATCCTTCAGCAGAGTATTGGCCGCTTTGCTCGTGCCGATGAAGGCCAGCACGTCGATCCGGCCGGACCGCATCAGGGTGGGGGTCAGGGCCCGGCCGGCCCCCAGCAGGACGTTCACCACCCCCGGAGGGAACGCCTCGCGCAGGGCGGCCAGGAGCGGTGCGAACAGGAGCACCCCGTGGCGCGGGGGCTTCATGACCACCGTGTTCCCCATGATCAGGGCCGGGATCAGGGTGGTGAAGGTCTCGTTGAGGGGATAGTTGTAGGGGCCCATGCAGAGGGCCACGCCCAGGGGGCCGCGGCGGATCTGGCCGATGATCCCCTGCTCGATCACGAAGCGGGAGGAGACCCGGTCCAGCTCCTTGAGGGCGTCGATGGTGTCGGTGATGTAGACGACGGTCCGGTCGAATTCCTTTTCCGCATCGGCACGGGTCTTGCCGATCTCCCACATGATCAGCCGGACCACCGCTTCCCGTTGTTCTTTCATGAGGGACGCGAAGTGCTGTACATGCCGGATCCGGTCGGCCACCCCCATGGTGGGCCACCGTCCCCTGCCGCAGTCGTAGGCCGCGGTGGCGGCATCAAGGGCGGCAAGGGCGTCGGCCTCGCCCATGAGAGGGAAGCTTCCGATCCGTACGCGCTCGGGACCGCCGGGTGTGCGGACGCAGACCGGGGAGAACACATCCTGAACGGCCCCCTGCCAGCAGCGGAGCTCGCCGTTCAGCAGGTAGTCCCGCAGTTCCACCGGAGCGGACAGACGCTGCTGGGGAGGGATTTCATCCGGGCAAGGGAAGAGGGTGGGGATGCGTTCCGCGATGGACATGGGGCGTTTCCTCCTGGCGCGTGGTATGCTGAAAGAAGTTTAATCAGTTTCAGCGGGGAAGCAAGGAGGTATACGGTACGGCATCCCGACGCGGGGGCGGCGTTAGCGGCCGTTCGCCTTTTTCACGATCGCCATGACGTCGCGGAGGTCGATTTTCCCGTCCGGGCAGGGGGTTCCGTTGAGGCGGGGGTAGACGTCGGCGCCGGCACCTGCGCCATTGCGGCCTACCGCCAGGACCTGGCGGACGAACTGCTGGGGGTGGACGGCCGGGAGGAGTTCACCGTCTATCTTGCGCCGGCGGGGAAGGTGTGATTGAATTTCTCAATCGACGTGCCGCTGACATACGGGAGGGTACCATGAGGATGATCATCGCGTTTCTGCTCGGCTGCCTCGGCATGTTCCTGACAACGGGGTGTGCCTTTGTCAGCGTGCCGCTCATGAGCGCGCCCCAGCCCCTGGCCGAACAGGTGCTGGAAGGGGAAGGGGCGAAAAAGATCCTGATCGTGGACATCAGCGGCGCCATCGGCGATCAGGCCAAGGGGGGCGGCCTGCTGAGCCGGGGAACCCCCTCCACGGTCTCCCTGGTGCGTGAGGTCATCCTGAAGGCCGAGCGCGATCCCAAGGTGGCCGGACTTATCCTGCGGATCAATTCGCCCGGGGGGACGGTGACGGCCAGCGACATCATCCGCCACGACCTGCTCGCCTTCAAGGAGCGCCGGAATCTGCCGGTGTCCGCCTGTATCATGGGGATCGGCGCCTCGGGAGGCTACTACGTGGCCACCGCCGCCGACGGGATAACCGCCCATCCCACGGCCGTGACCGGGAGCATCGGGGTGCTGCTGATGACCTTCAACGTGGAGGGCTTGCTGGGGAAGGTAGGCGTGGAGGAGAAGACCATCAAGTCGGGCGGGAAAAAGGACCTCCTGTCGCCGTTCCGCCGCGCCACCCCGGAGGAAGAGCGGCTGGTGCAGAGGGTCATCGACCAGTTCCACGGGCGCTTCGTGGACGTGGTCCAGGCCCGGCCGGGGAACCGGCTTTCGCGCCAGGATCTGCTCACGCTGGCCGACGGCCGCATCTTCTCCGCCGCCGACGCCCTTGCCGCGGGCCTCATCGACCGGATCGGCTACCTGGACGACGTCATCGCCTCCCTGCGTGACCGCATAGGAGATCCCGACGCCCGGGTGGTCACCTACTTCCGGCCCGGCAGCTACCAGGGGAGCATCTATGCGGAGTCGGCCGTCGAGCCGTCCATGGCGGACCTGCTGGGCGGGTTCGACATGACTGGCGGCGGCCAGTTCATGTATCTCTGGCGCCCCTGGTGATCGACAGCCCGCCAGTGGCCGGGTTTAGCAGCGCTCTTCGCCCTGTTCCCCTTCCTTTTCCAGTTCCTGCCGGAGACGCTCCAGCCCCTTGCTGAAGCTTTCGGCATCGCCGAACTCGAAAAAGCGGGGATAGCGGTCATGGGCCGCCTTGATTCTGCGGGCGTGTTTGATGGGGCACCAGTACTGCTCGGTGCGGGCTGAAATCTCCCGCGCGTAGGCGGCCAGACCGTTGCCGTAGGAGCAGTAGAAGCAGTTGAACTTTTCGATGATGTTCAGGTAGGGGAGGTCCTCCCGGTCGAAGACCAGGTAGTCGGCGCGCTTCACTTTCGGAATGCCGTAAACCGGGAAGCAGATGGTCTGGTAGATGAAGAGGAACAGATCCAGCGCCATGAACGGGATGAACCCGGCGTAGATGACCGGCGCGGTGAGAATGTTCAGGGGGCGCGCCTCGATCAGGTAGCGAAAGAGTCCCGTTTTCAGGCGCCGCTGCTGCCGGGCCACCTCCTCGGCGAAGCGGATCCGCTTCTTTTCGATGACAAACTGGAATTCCTCCCGCTTCTGCCTGAACTCGACTTCCAATTCCTCTTGCAGCTCTTTTATCCTGCGGATCAGTTCGTCGATCTGGTGGGTCATTGAGCTCTCCCTGTTCTCCCCGTGTGATTCTGCACCCTGGCCCTGCTGACCATAGCCGTACTCTCGCCATAAGTCCACCGGTTAATCGGGCGGGTGCGGATCCGGCCCGTGACGACGGGGAGCGGATGGCCCATCCCTGCGTGGCGCATGCCGGCAAGGCGGCGACAGGAGCCGGGGGGACGTGACGGCCGGAATGGCACATTCGGCTGGAGACGGGGTATCAGTCGAGGGAGAAATAGAAGGTGGCTCCCCGGCCGGGAGCCGACTCGGCGCGGATGGTGCCGCCGTGGCGATGGATGATCCGGGCGACCGTGGCGAGCCCGATGCCGTTTCCTTCGAACTCGGATGCCGGATGGAAGCGCTGGAAGGGGGCGAACAGCCGCTGGGCCTCGCGTATGTCGAACCCGGCGCCGTTGTCCTTTACATAGTACATGTCTTTTCCCGAACAATATTCGCAGCCGAATTCCACCTCAGCCCGTTCGTTTCGCGAGGTATACTTCCAGGCGTTGCCCAGGAGATTTTCCAGCACGGTCATGAGGAGTTCGGGATCGGCATTGGCCGGCGGCACATCCTTTACGCTCCAGTCCACCTGCCGCGCCGGCTCTGCCGCGGCCAGCTCGATGCATATCTCCCGGGCCAGGTCGGCCGGGCGAACCTTCTGGCGCCGCAGTTCGTCGCTACTCACGCGGCTCAGTTCCAGCAATCCGTCGATCATGGACTGCATCCTGCCGGCTGCCGCGGCCACGCGCTCCATCAACTCGCGGTGCGCAGGCTCCATGCAGCCACCCCAATCTTCCAGCACCATGTCGACGATCCCGGAGATATGGCGGGCCGGGGCCTTCAGGTCGTGGGAGACGGTGTAGCTGAATGCCTCCAGCTCCCGGTTGGCATTCTCCAGTGCGGCGGTACGATCCGCCACCCGCTGTTCCAGGTCGGAGTTCAACCGCAGGATTTCCTCTTCGGCACGCTTGCGCTCGGTGACATCCTCCACCACCATTATGAAGGAATCGTCGGTGCCGCTCCTCCCCCGGACCGGCGAAAACGCGGTATTTGCCCAGACGGTCCGGCCCGTGCCATGGGTGAATCGGAACTCGCGCGTCAACGGCTCCCCTTCAGTGGCGGCCATGGTCGTCATGATCTCCCGGGCGGCGTTGCGGTCCTCCGTGTGCACCAGGGCAAGGCAATCGAGCCCGGCCAGATCGTCGTCATGGCGACCGGTAATGTCGCAGAAGCGCCGGTTTGTCCTGATCAGCAGCCCTTCGCGGTCGATGATGGCCATGCCCACCGCCGCCTGCTCGAAAGCCCCCCGGAAACGGTCCTCGCTCTCCCTGAGGCTCTCGGTTTGCCGGTCGATCTCCGCAAGCATAGTGTTGAAGGTTTCGGTGAGCCGGCTCAACTCGTCCTCGTTCGATACCGGCACCAGCCGTTCCTTGCCTTTTTTGCCGCTCAGTTCGTTGATGTGCCGCTCCAGCGCCAGAATGGGGCGGGTCAGGTACTGCATGGAGAGCGAGACCACTACCAGAACGCCGAGGATGGCGGCCACGGTACTGATGATGAACAGCCGACGTACCACCTTCACGGGCTCGTAGGCCACTGTGAGCGGATAGCTCGCCGCCACGACCCAATCCTTGCTGCCGAGCTTCGTTACCGATGTCAGAAGGATGTCGCCGTATCGCCCCTTTGTTTCGCGGGTGCCCACGTAGCCCTCCCGGGCGGCGTCGGCCAGGCGCGCAACTTCGGGAACCGCCTTGATCAGGGTGTGCTCCCGTTCTGCATGGATCAGCACCATATGGTTGCGGTCGATGATGCGGATGAACCCCTTGTTGCCCACGGTGATCCGGCCGAACCGGCTCAGGGCGTTTTCCTCGCTCAGGTCAATTCCCCCCAGCAAGGCTCCCTTGAATGATCCGTTTTCCCCGAGGATGGGGCTGATAAAGACGATTTCCCTCAAGTTGGCGGTGCCGGTGCAGCAGGTGGTCAGCTCGGAGATGAGCGGCTTGCGGGTCGCCCTGGCTTTGTTGAAGAAGGCGTGATCGGAGTAGTTTTCTACCCGTCGGACTTCCTGGTTGGTCACTTCTGCCAGGAGGTTGCCGGCGGCATCAACGACGAAGAGGTGATTGTTGAACAGCGTGCGCAGGCCGGTCCGGCTTTCCAGAAACGCCTTGGCACCCGAGGGGTCGGCCAGTGCTGCGGGCGGGACGACCCGGGCGCTTGCCGTCAGCAGCTCCAGCATGGAGCGGAGGGTGCTGTCGATGTCCGTGGCCACGTGGACGACGGTGGCGGTCTGCTGGGCGGCGATGGAGTCATGGAGGTGCCGCTCCAGGTAGCCCAGCGTGATCCTCGAGGTCACCACCATCAGGATGATTACGAGAATCGACACCAGAATAATGAGTTTTGTCCTGAGTTTCATGGCAGCGTGATTATTGGTGGAACCGCGCCGGTGCCGGGCATACGTCGTATCCCGCCTCTGCCCTGCCGGCCGGATTCCCGAAGATCCGGTTCAAAATTCATGTCGGCTTGTTGCCGTATTGTGTGTACCATTATAGTTAAGCGCCATATCTTCACAAGAATTAATAATTTTGCCTGACCCGTTCGTCCGGTTGCAGAGGGTTTGCATCCAGTAGATCGAAGCAGAGAGAGCTTTCCGGTTGCCGAGGCCTCCCTTTCCCGATACCCTGTTCCCTAGAGATTTCCCTATCCGTCACTTAGCAAGGAGAACCGTTCATGCCCACAGCAACTGCCCGTCACATCCTCGTCGCTTCGGAAGCCGAGTGCCTGCAGCTCAAGGCCGAGATCGAGGCCGGTGCCGAATTCGCCGATGTCGCCCGCCGGCATTCCCTCTGCCCCTCACGCGCCCAGGGAGGCGATCTCGGGACCTTTACCCAGGGACAGATGGTAAAGGAATTCGACGATATCGTCTTCTCCGGCGAGATCAACAAGGTGCTCGGTCCGGTCCGGACCCAGTTCGGGTACCATCTCATCGAAATCACCAAGCGCTGGTAACCGAAACGGTGCCCTGAAAGGACAGACACACCCATGACCGAACTCGATAAAGCCCTGACCGTCCTGCGTCAGGACATGGCCGATGCCAAGAGCCAGTCGGCCTTTTACGACCTGTTCCTCAACGCTACCTTCTATGTCCCGATTCTGGACGAAGCCGCGGAAGTGGAAGACAACGCCGCTCAGAAGGGTGAGGTGCTGCCGCTCGTCATCGAAGCGGAGGGCAATGACTACCTGATGCTGTTCGACACGAAGGAGCGCCTGCAGGAATGGACGCAGGCCGATGCCCGCTACGTGGAAGTGCCGGGGTACGTGCTGGCCGCCACCACCATGCCGCCGCTGCACTGGGCGCTGAATGCCGGCACCGAGTACTCCAAGCAGTTTCTCCCCGACGAGATCGCATGGCTGAGGGATGTGGTCGAACGCTGCAACGCGGCGGCCGCGAAGCAGCAAGGGTGAGCTGTTCCTCCCTGCCTCCCGGCGGGGCCGTTGCCGTGATGCTGTCGGAAAACCCGGTATTCCGCGTCTGAAGGAGGCCCGTTCTCGCGGGCCATCCGGAAAGGAGTCTGCCATGACCGCACGCCGCATCTCCCGCGTTTTCAAAAGCCGGCCCACCGTGGAGGGGGCCGGCGTCCACCTCAAGCGCGCCTTCGGCTATTCGCAGGTGCCGCTGTTCGACCCGTTCCTCATGCTGGATGACTTTCACACCGCCAACCCTGCCGAGTACCTGCCGGGCTTCCCCTGGCACCCCCACCGGGGCATCGAAACCATCACCTATGTGCTGGAAGGCCTGGTGGAGCACGGCGACAGCATGGGAAACAAGGGGGTCATCGGCGCGGGGGACGTGCAGTGGATGACCGCCGGCAGCGGCATCATCCACCAGGAGATGCCCCAGTCGAGCCCCACCGGCATGATGTGGGGATTCCAGTTCTGGGCCAACCTGCCGGCGGACCGCAAGATGATGGATCCCCGCTACCGCGACGTGAGGGCCGCAGATATCCCGGAGGTGGTTCTGGAGCAGGGCATCCGCATCAAGATCGTCAGCGGCACAGTCAACGACGTTCAGGGGCCGGTGCGCGACATCGTCATCGACCCGGAAATGCTCGACGTCAGCGTCCCGGCCGGGGCGGTCTTCACCCATCCGGTCAAGGAGGGGCATACGGCCGTGGCCTATGTCCTCGACGGC
The DNA here is from genome assembly GCF_059620965.1 of Geobacter sp. PheSNFMC. NCBI lineage: Bacteria > Pseudomonadati > Thermodesulfobacteriota > Desulfuromonadia > Geobacterales > Geobacteraceae > Geobacter > Geobacter sp. PheSNFMC. The sequence continues at coordinate 6,782 of NZ_JCAMRN010000068.1, read as the reverse complement.
GAGGGGTATTTCGACGACCGCCGCGATCCCTTTGCCTTCGAAATGACGGGCTCGGGCTGGATGGATGTGACGCGGCGCTGCGTCTGCGGCCCCGAAACGGTGGTCCTCTACGGGCGCGACGGTGCTGCGGTGGCGGTGACCGCCGGCGACCGGCCGGTCCGCTTCCTCTTCCTTTCCGGCAAGCCCCTCAACGAGCCGGTGGCCTGGTACGGTCCCATTGTCATGAATACCAACGAAGAACTGCGGACCGCCTTTGAGGAGTACGAGAAGGGGACGTTCATCAAGCACCGGTAGGCGCAGCAGGACCAGAAGGAGGTGTTCCGGAATTTTATGGGAATGTAACGTGTATCCCCTTGACGTGTAACGGTTTTAGTCCTATATAGATACTAAGCCGGTATGTAATGTGTATTCATTTTTTTCTGGGGGTGATCAACCATGCTGATCCGTGTCCAGTATCCCGACGGCCGTTATGACTACGTGAAGCACACGCGTCTCGATGACTTGATCGATGCGGTGCAGATTTCCCGGTTCCTCCGCTCCAGCGGCTGGGTCGTCATCGGTGAAGACCCGGTTCGCCGCAGGAGCACCAGAGCGCCGTACATCGGACCCGAGCGACGGCTAGCCGCCTGACCGTCCACCCCGGTCGACCCTCCTTCACACCGCACGTCTCCTTCCCTGCCCACCATGGGCGGGCCTGTGCCTCCTTTTTGTCCGTGTTCCTCTCAGCCGGACCGGTGGGGGACACGTCCGTCTCCCACTGCCCCGCCATGCTACCCCACGTCCGCCGGGCCTGAAAATTGCAAAAAACGAGTGATATTCCGGATAGATGACGGTGAGTTGCCGGCCTGCCTCCCCGTGGGCCCGCATTCTGAAAGGAACCGCCGATGATTACGCAAGTCGGTCGCATCAACCGGTATGCCCTGTTTGTGTCAATCTTTTGGACGGCTGTCATTGCATGCGCCTTTGGCTGGCTCTCTTACCAGCAGTGGAACAATGCCCTGGACGTGGCGCGGGCCGAGGCGAGGGCCACCTTCGAGAAGGACACCCTGTATCGCAAGTGGGCCGCTGATCACGGCGGCCTGTACGTGCCGGCCACGGACAGGACCCCTCCGTCGCCCTACTTGGCCCACATCCCGGAACGGGATGTCAGGACCCCCTCCGGCAGGCTTCTCACCCTCATCAATCCGGCCTATATGACGCGCGAAGTATTTCAGTTGGCCAACCGGGAAAAGGCGCTGGTCCGCGGCCACATCACCAGCCTGAGGCCCCTCAATCCGGCAAATGAGCCCGACCCGTGGGAGGAACGGGCGTTGCGCGCCTTCGAGCGGGGGGAGGGGGAGATCAGCGGGCTGCAGATCATGGACGGACAGCGCCATATGCGCCTGATCCAGCCTTTCGTGGTGGAGGAACGATGCCTCAAGTGCCACGCCTTCCAGGGATATGCCGTGGGCCAGGTGCGGGGCGGCGTCAGCGTGTCGGTGCCGCTGGCGGAATATTCGGGCTTCACGGGCAGGCTCGTGGCGGGCGGTGCCGCAGCCCACGGGATCATCTGGCTCCTGGGGCTCGGCATGATCGAGGCGGGCAGGCGGGCACTCTCCCGAAGCTCCCAAGAATTGCAGAAGAGCGAGGAGCGCTACCGGACGGTGGCCGACTACACGGCGGACTGGGAGTACTGGCTCACCCCCGACGGCCGGTTCGAGTACGTATCGCCCAGTTGCAGGAATGTGTGCGGATACACCCAGGAGGAGTTTTACCGCGACCCGTCGCTGCTGGAGCGGATCATTCATCCGGCAAGCTGGCAGCGCTACAATGATCACTGGCACGCGGAGTCGGCAACGGGCTACCCTGAGCCCATCGACTTCCCGATCATCACGCGGGACGGCCAGGAGCGCTGGATTTCCCATGTCTGCCGCACGGTGTACGGTGGAGACGGCACCGTGATCGGCCGGCGGGTGAGCAACCGGGACATCACCGACCGCAAGCGGGCGGAAGATCTGCTCCAGGAGCAGACGGTCCAGCTCGAGCAGGAAGTGACCGAGCGGCAGGCCGCCCAGGAATCGCTCCAGGAGCAGGCCGTGGTCCTGGAGGAAGAGATCGCCGAGCGGATCAATGCCGAAGAGACCATCCGCCAGAGCGAGGAGAAGTTTTTCAGGGCCTTTCAGCTTGCCCCGCTGATGATGACCATCAGCGACATCGAGGATGGGGCGTTCCTGGAGGTGAACGACAAGTTCGTCGAACTGAGCGGATACACGCGCGAGGAGGCCATCGGCGCCACATCGGCCAGGCTGGGGCTGATCACGGCCGGGGACCGGGCCCGGTTCCTGGAGCTCCTGGCGCGGGAGGGCAGGGTTTCGGAGTTTGCTCTCAAGGTGCATACCAGGGAGGGACGGGTCCTCAACTGCTCCTACTTCGGCGAGCTCATAACCGTCAGCGGCCGCACCCGCCTGCTCTCCATCGTCCTCGATGTCACGGAGCACGCGCAACTCGAGGAACAACTCCGCCATTCCCAGAAACTGGAGGCCGTGGGTCGGCTCGCCGGCGGCATTGCCCATGACTTCAACAACATCCTCACCGTGATCATGGGGTGCGGAACCATTCTGAAGATGGACGGAACACTGGCCGACCGCCAGAACGAGATGCTGGGCCAGATCATCCGCTCCGCCGAGCGGGCTGCCCAGTTGACCCGCGGTCTGCTCGCCTTCAGCCGCAGGCAGGTGATCAAGCCCCAGAATGTCGATCTGGACGAGATTGTCCGGGGTGTACAGAAGTTTCTGGGCAGGGTCATCGGCGAGGATATTCAATTCAAATCCATCTTCAACGGTGCGGGGCTCACGGTTTCGGCCGACAGCGGCCAGATCGAGCAGGTTCTCATCAATATGGCCGCCAATGCCCGGGATGCCATGCCCAGGGGAGGGTTGCTCACCATCGAGACGGCGCTGGAACAGGTCGATGCCCCGTTCGTCAAGAGCCAGGACAACGCCCAGCCCGGCCCCTATGCCGTCATCTCGGTGTCGGACACCGGCACCGGCATGGACGAGGAGACCCTGAAACGGCTTTTCGAGCCGTTTTTCACCACCAAAGACGTGGGCAAGGGAACGGGCCTCGGCATGGCCATCGCCTACGGGATCGTCAAGCAGCACAACGGTTTTGTGACCGTTGCCAGCGAGGAGGGGAACGGGACCACGTTCAAGGTCTATCTCCCCATCGTGGAGGAGAGGGCCGCGGAACTCGCGGCAGGCGCCGCACCGGCCCGTCCCCGGGGGGGGAGCGAGACGATTCTGGTGGCGGAAGACGATGAAAGCGTCCGCGCTACCGTCAATGACACCCTTGGCCGCTTCGGTTACGACGTGATCCTCGCCGTTGACGGCGAGGACGCCGTGGCGCAGTTTGCCGCCCGGCAGGATCGGATCAAGCTGGTCGTCATGGACATGATCATGCCGAAAATGAGCGGCAAGCGGGCCTACGAGGAGATCAGAAAACTGAAGCCGGGCGTGAAGGTCCTGTTCTTCAGCGGCTATACCACCGACTTCATCCGGAGCAGGGGCGATCTCGACGACGGGGTGGAACTGCTGAACAAGCCGGTCGCCCCCCTGGAACTGGTGACAAAGGTGCGGGAACTGCTGGACAGCGCGCAGCGGCCGGGGGAGGCATCCCCATGACCGGCGCGCCACGGGTGACTGTGGCCCGTCGCCGGCATGCAGCCATGCCTTATTCGTTTGACGCGTGTATGGCGTTGTCGATCTTTGGTCAACTGTGACACAATTGAGGGCAATGTCCTGAAAATTGCCTATTGACATGCTCAACAACGCGTGACTATGATGGCGCAACTCATGAAAGCGTGTCCAGTGCGTATGCGATCCAGTGTGCTCAACAAAATGATAGCCGTCGTGCTCCTCGTGGCTGTGGTCGCCATTGCGGGCAATGGTCGTTGCTTTGCACTGGACGCGGGCAATTTCCTTCAGTCCTCGTACGAAAAAGCCGATAAAACCCTGCTCAAGGCCTGTTGCGGGGATGAGGCTCCCTGTTGTCCCACTGACAACGATTCCGCTTCGGACCATTGCAGTACCTGTTTCTCCTGCCCCTGCAGCGCCCCCCTGAGCAGCCCCGGGGCCATGGTTTCCTATGCTCCCCTGATTGCCAGCATCTCTTTCCTCGAACATCGCACCACGCCACCCGACGTGTATCTCTCCATTTTCGTTCCACCCCAGATCCTCGCCTAACCTGCTGAAGTAGCGGCCGCCAGGCCGTTGGGGAGTGGTGCGTCCAGCGCCCGGATTCCCGTTCTTCAGCACACGTTCCTTACCCACAATCAATCAGACATCGAATACCTGCAAGGAGGTACTGTCTTGGTACGAGCATCTCGTTTCGTGTCCGGAGCAGTCCATCTGTTCCTGACCGCTGTAATTCTCGCCCCCCCGGGGGCTTCAGGGGAGGTCCGTCCGCTGACCCTGCCTCAGGCTGTCGAGTATGCCCTGGCACACAACGGCGAACTGAAGGCACTGCGCAGCGAAAAGGACGTGGCGCGGGCAGGGCTGGAGCGCGCCGTGCTTCTGCCCAATCCCACCCTGGAATTGTCGGCCGACTCCGGCGTCATGACCGGCAGCCCCGACGAAACAACCGTTTCCATCGGCATTTCCCAGGAGTTCCTGACCGGCGGAAAGCGGGCCAAGCGCCGAGCCGTTGCCGAGCGCGAGGCGGAGGCGGTTCATTTCCAGATTGCCGACCGGGAGCGGCAGATATCCCAGGAGGTGAAGAGTACCTTCTCCGAACTGATGCTGGCCCGGAAACGGAGGGAACTGGCCCAACGGGCAGCAGAACTGAACGAAACGCTGCTGGTGATAACGCGGGAGCGCCTGGCCGCGGGCGATATTCCGGAACTGGAGGTCAGCCTCGCCCGGGTGGAAGTGGCCCGGAGCGAAGGACGGAACATCGAGGCGGAACGGGATCTCGCCCCGCTGCTGGCCAGGCTGAGGACCCTGCTGGGGGTTCCGGCGGGGGAGGAGGTCGGCTTTGACGGCATTTCCGAGCAACGGCCCCTGTCGATTCCTCTCGACGACCTCGTTCGTCTGGCCCTGGAAAACCGGCCCGACCTGAAGGCGCTCCAAGCCGCCCGCGCACAGGGGGAGGCCGCCGTTGAGCTGGCCGAGGCGGAGCGCATCCCGAACGTGACGCTCGGGCTCGGCTTCACCCACGAGCGGAGCACGGACGCCACAGGCTCCGGCGACGAAAAGACCCGCGACAACCTGCTGGGGGTGACCCTGTCGATTCCGCTCCCCCTTTTCGACCGCAACCAGGCCGGCATCCGGCAGGCCCGGGCCGTCAGGCAGGGGGCCGGCAACCGGCTGGAGTTCGCCCGTTCGAGCGTGCCCCGGGAGATCGAGGGCGATTACGCGCGGCTCGCTGCGGCCGAGAAGACCATCAAGCTGTACGCTGATGGCATTCTTCCCCAACTGGAGGACAACCTGAAGCTCGTGCAGGAGGCGTACCGGCTGGGCGAGGTCGGAATCCTCTCGGTCATTGAAGAGCAGAAAAAGTACATCGAAGTCCACGACGGTTACCTTGCCGCGCTCGCCAACCGGCAGACGGCCCTGGCCCGGCTCGAAGCCTCTGTCGGGACCGATTTCCAGAACAGAACCAGCGGAGGTGCGCAGTGAACAGGAACCATGGAATCATCATCGGCCTTGTCCTGGCCGTGGCCATCGGGGGCGGCATTGCGTATCGCTCTGCCCATGTGCCGGGGGGCGCCGGCGAACATGCCGAATCAAAGGAAGCCGGCCATAGCGAAGGCACGGGTGGTCACGATGAAGGGAAGGAGCACGCGGGAGAGAAGGACGGCCATGGGGGGCACGGGGAAGAAGGCGCCGTCTCCATGACTGTCGAGGCACAGAAGCAGAACGGCGTGGTCGTGGCCGCGGCCGCACCACAGCGGCTGGCCGGCGTGATCAGCGCCACCGGCAAGGTGGAGGCAAACGCCGACCGGATCGCCCATGTCTCGCCGCGCATCTCCGGCAAGATCGTCAGCGTCCGGGCCTCCCTCGGCGACAGCGTCGCCGCCGGCCAGCCCCTCGTGACCCTGGACAGCGTCGAGTTGGGCGAAGCCCTGAACCGCTACCACCAGTCGAAGACGCGGCTGGCCCTGGCCCAGTCCAGCATGGACCGGATCAAGGCCCTGGTGGAAAAGAAGATCGCGGCCCGCAAGGACATCCTCCAGGCGGAGACCGACTACACAATGGCCCAGACCGAACTGCATACCGACGAGGAGCGCCTCGCCCTGTACGGCGTCTCGGCGCCTGACCTCACAAGCGCCGGCCACAGGAAGCCGCTGTTGCCGGTCCGCTCTCCCATCGGCGGCGTCATCACCGAAAAACACGCCATCGTCGGCGAACTGGCCGATCCCTCCAAAAGCCTCTTTACCGTGGCCGACCTCTCGTCGGTCTGGGTGATGGTGGACATCAACGAAAAGGATCTGGCCAAGGTCCACCGGGGGCAGTCCGCCACCGTCACCCTCGGCGCGTTTCCGGACGTGAAGCTGAAAGGGCGCATCACCTACATCGCCGATCTCGTCGACGTCAGCAGCCGCACCGTCAAGGCCCGGGTCGAGGTGGCCAATCCGGGGCGGAAGCTGAAGCCGGAGATGTTCGCCACGGTGGAGCTGACGCTGGCGGCCGACGCTCCGCCGGTCCTGGCGGTCCCCGAGGATGCCCTGCAGGATCTGGACGGGAAAAAGGTGGTTTTCGTGGCGGAGAAGGAATCGGAATTCGCGGCCCGTCCGGTGCAGACCG
>NZ_JCAMRN010000067.1:0-22293 GCF_059620965.1 Geobacter sp. PheSNFMC | reverse complement strand
ACCGCGGCAACCAAGACGGTGACCGAAACCTACAACATTAAGCGCCGTGACCTCTGGTCAACTTCGACCGGCAGAAGCAGGATCAAGATTTACCCCGCCCGGCGGGGAAGTCTCGAAGTAGCGGTGGTACTGGCTGGCCGCTCTATCTCCCTTTCATACTTCGGCGCCGTCCAGCGGGTCGGCAACCGGGTAATCACCCGCCAGGGGACGAAGACCCTCAAGCGGACGCCGCGCAACGCTCCAGCGGGGGTGACGGTGGAGGTTCATCGGGGCAAGCGTACCATCCTGCCGAAGGCGTTCATCTCCACCGTCCAGGCAGGCCGCACCGGTACCCATGTTGGTGTCTGGATGAGAAGGACAAGCGCCCGGGACTCCCTCATCGACAAGCGTATTCCCACTGCGGCGACCCTCTTCACCGGGGTGCGGGCATCCGAGACCTTCCGCAAGGCCGTTGACATGCATTTCTTCAAGATATTCAACCACGAACTCAACTTCAGGGCGAAGAGGCGCTGAGACATCAACCATCGCGACAGAAAGAAACAACTTTTCGCCGGAGTCCGCTTCAGCCTAACGGCCTCGGCGAGAAGCACAGTTACGCCACCTGCTGGGGGCGGAGGAGATAAAGAAACTTCGGGACAAGTGAGGTCCACACCATGTCAGATAACGAACGTCAAACACGTATTGTGCTCAAGGGGGACTCCTCTCAGCTGAATCGCGCACTCGCCGATGGAGAGAATGCAGCGGACAGGTTTGAAGGGGGAATCACTCGGGCGAAAAACAGCCTCTCCTCCTTTACCGGTGTTCTGGCCGGGGTGAGTGCCGCCTTCGTCACCAAGGAACTTCTCGACGCGGGGCTTGCGTCGGAGCGGCTGTCCAACTCCCTTCTTGCCGCTACCGGCAGTTTTAACCAGAGCCGGGTTGAGATGAACTATATCATCTCAGAGGCCGATCGGTTGGGGCTCAACCTCCAGACCCTCGGACAGGACTACGTAAAGCTTACCGCCTCCTCTCACGGGACCGTCCTGGAAGGACAGGCAACTCGGGACATCTTCACCGCCGTTGCCGAGGCCTCGACCGCCCTCACCCTTTCCGCCGGGGAGACCTCGGGGGCAATCCTCGCTGTTTCCCAGATGATCAGCAAGGGCAAAGTGTCGGCAGAGGAATTGCGGCAGCAGCTTGGTGAGCGGCTTCCTGGGGCGTACCAGGCAGCTGAACGTGCCGTGCGGGCCATCGGCTTTACTGAGCCCCTCGACGAGCTGTTACAGAAGGGTAAGATCGTTGCGGCCGATTTCCTCCCACGGTTCGCCGCGGAACTCCGCCAGACCTACAGCGGCCAGCTGACCGCGGCAATTCACAGCACGCAGGCGGAAATCAACCGGTTCAACAATGAGCTTTTCCGGACTAAGGCGGCCTTGGCCGATGCGGTCCTTCCTGCCTTCACCGAAGGGCTCAGGGTGGCCAGGCCCTTCCTCGGTGTGATGCAGGAACTGGGGGAGCCGGCCATGTACACAGCCATTGCCTTGGGGGTCGGCAGGATGTCCACGGCGATGGTCGGACTGGCGACGAGCACCACCGCAGCGGTTACCGCCGGTCGTCTCCTCCAGAGCACTCTTCCTGGTCTTGCCGCCATGGCCGGCTTCACCCTCGCCAAGGCCTACGCCGACTCGCGAAACCTGGAGTCCGAAGGGAAGGAGATCAAGTCCCTCGTCACCTACGGCCACGAGGGAGCGCGGATGCGCTACATGGGGACCACCCCCCAGAACCTTGACGCCCTTGAAGACGTCAAGATCATGCACTACATCAAGGACAAGCTTCCGGGCTACACGGCCGAGCAGTACGCCGCCTTCATCCGGGAAGGGGGTATCCAGTTCAAAAAGGTGACTGACTCCGCCTTCAATGAATGGTGGTACAAGGTCCAAGTCAATGACAGCGCCGTTAAGCGGGCGCTCGACGGGATGCAGAGCCGCCCTGTGGCTGAGCCGTCGGCGTATCCGTCTTCATTCGACAACGCGGGCAAGGCAAAGCGGCCGGATTGGGCAACCTCGCCCACCTCCCGCACCTTCTTTTCCGAGGCATGGGATCGGGCCGCCGATGAGTTGGCTTTTGAGGATGCTCAATCGTTCGTTTTGCGGCTCAATGATCTGGGGGAGGGATTACGGATCGGTCCCGGCGGGCCGTTGTCGCTTCTTGGTGGGTCGGTTGACCTGATGGCCACTCCGTCGATTGACCCGAACCTGGAAAAGCGGACCCAGATGGAGCAAGAAACCGCGAACAGCATCCTCGCCATACAGATGGGCTTGCAGGAAGAGCGGTACCGTCTCATGGGTGACGAAACCGCCGCGCTGGATGTGCAGTTTGCTTATAAGCAACAGCTCCTGGATATGGAGTACCAAGCAAAAATTATGCAGGCCCAGCAGTTGGGCCTGGATGTTGCGGCAATCCAGCAGGAGTATGCCTGGCAGCAGGTCCAGCTTGAAGAGCAAAAAGCCCAGGCATTGGCTGACATTTGGTGGAACAGTGCTCAGACCTATATCAACTTCGCTCAGCAGATGACCACCATGGGCGTGCAGATGCTCCTCTTCGAGGAGGGTCAAAAGGACCAGATCGGGAAACGAATGCTGGCAACGTCAGTCCGGTTCATTGCTCAGGGGTTGCAGCAATACATGTTTGGTAAGGCCAAGGAGCATGTGCTCAACGCTGCCGGCGCGGCCGGCAAAATCCAGACTGATGCCGTCGCAGCCACGGCAAACCTCGGAATACTGGAAGCCCAAGCCACCGCCTGGGCGGCATTTTTCTCGGCCATGTCTCTCAACCCTTACGGCGGTCAGGCATTTATCCCCGCCGCTACCGCTATGGCTGGGGTCGCTGGTGGTGTGGTCCCGTCCGCAATGGCCGCAGTCGCCACTACCGGGGCCACGAGTATCGCCACAGAACTTGCCCTTGCCGCCGCCTGGGGGCTAGGCGGTATTGCCGTGGGTGCTCTCGGTGAAGGTGGCGCCTCAGCCATCGAGGGTGGCACCGCAGGCAGCACGACCCCTGCCGGGTACGGCGCCGGCACTCCCGGCAGTCCGGTGGTTACGCAACCGGTATCAACTCCACAGCCGGTCCAGGAGGTTACTGTGATTCTGAATGTTGGCACGATGCTCGGTGACCGGCAAATGTTCCAACGGTGGTTTGAAGATGTAGGAGCGGCGGAAATTCGTGACGCCGTGGGCAGAAATGTCGATTTTGGTCTCCAACCGCGTTCGTAATTCCATATTCCGTGAGAAAGGAGAAGGGCATGGGTTCAATTTATCAGTTTCCGGCGCAGAAAAGTTTCAAGCAGATGGTCTTGGATGTAGCTCAAAGGGAGCTTGAGGGGGTTGATCAATCTATATCTGTCCCGATTATAGAGGAGGTCGGGGACATATGTGAATTCCTCCTTAAACCGCTGTCCCCTTTTTCGGTTCCTTTTGACATTTCTGGTTTATCTGAAGAGCAGATCACCCAAGTTGAGGAAGTCGTCAATAGAGCAAGTGAGCATTGCTTGAAATCCTTTCAAGGGCGTGTCCAGGATCTTCTGCTTTTCACTGTCCGGCGTCGGTTGAAAGAAGCCGGGCTCTAAGCTCAGCCATGCGGCTCCCCCCTCCCCCCGCGATGGACGGGGGAGCCGGTGACGATCACAACGGCATTCTTGGTCTGCTGGCTGGCTTCGCGGGTCCTTCCGGGAGGTGACTGCTTGCGGGTAGCAAAGCCCGTGGTATTTGGGTCCATATGATTTTGGGATTTACGCTGGAATAATGTAATTTTCGAGGTAGGTAGCAGTATTTTGGATAGGAGGTGCCAGAGATCATGAACACGGTGGCGGACATGATGCTGGAAATGAAAAAGGAGTTTTCCATTGAGATGCTTGACGAAGACGCTTGTCGGGAGTGGTTTTTGAAAAAGATCCACGCTGGGGGAGTGCATTGCCCGGAATGCAGTAAGGAGATAGCCAGTAAACGGAAGCTTGATGCGTTCTGGGGCATGCGTCGAGTAAATTGCCCCTTCTGCGGCCGTTCGTTCTCGGCAGTTACCGGGACGCCACTTAACGGGATCGGGATTGAATTCAGAGCACTTTATCTATTGCTCTTCATGGTCAGTCACGGTGTCCGCGTTAACAGGATAGCTGACCAGCTCGGAATTTCGACGGGGGCCGCCTACCTCTGGGCGAACAAGGCAAAGTGCGTGGATCGTGCCCGCCATGAACCGCCGCTGGAACCGTGACCATGGCTCATTTCATCGTTATGAGCATTGAGCCATTTAAAAAGAGAAGAGCCCCGCCGGATTCACCTGGGGGGCTCTTTTTTATTGCTGTCTGGGGTGGTTGCAACCGGCATGGGGGCACCTTTACTTCGAAGATACGCTTCTGCCGCCTCCTCAAAAAGTTGGTTCAGCGGTTTACCCATGTCAATGCTCAAGTGCTTCATGGCCCGAAGTATTTCAGGGCGGAGCCGGATTCCTGCTTGCACTCTATTAATATCGCTTTTCGGTCGTGCCATGGGCTGAAATATAGGGGGTTTTGGTCGTTGCGTCAATATAAAACCAAAAAATCAAAATAATACTTGCAAAAGGTATCATGTTAATTATAATAAACGGTACCAAAATACCATATACGAGGAGGCCACAAAGATGAACGCAGACAAAATCAAAGCGGAAGAACTCCCCACAATTGACAGTTGTATGATCGAGTTCCACTCTTTGGCGCAGGAGTTGGAGCGTGCGTCCGCTGCGGTCTGGGTACTGCAAACGTTGCTCTGGCATGAGGAGAAGAGGGTGGGCGACGAGCAGCTACTCTTTAATGGGGTTATGGAGCTTCTCTCTGTTTTGGGAAGTAAGCTCAATGGCTTGAAGGAGAGCGCACAGGAGATGATCCCAGAGGATTTCTTCCAAGCCAGCCGGAATGGCCGGGAGAACCCACACCCCTGACAAGAACCACCGCCTCCAGGATGTTTTTTCCGGCTTCACCGGCTGCTCCTGGCGATAGCGACCGAGGGACCGACACCACCAGGACGGCACTGGCCGAAGGTGGAGCAGCCGGCCCCGGAAGGGACCACGGCATCGGAACCGCTGAAGGAAATCAGAAAGCACCACCGGGAGATCCGGTGCGCCTGACCAAATAATAATATCAAAAATCACACGGGGAGGTAGAAAGTGGGAACCAAGAGCAAGATGGTCGACAACCTAAATAGTCGTATTGACAGCAAACTTGGAGAGTTAGCGAAAAATGAGGGTGAAAAGGCGGAGGTTGTACGGAAGATTTGCACAATGGAATTGGCCCCTGATGAAAAATTGGTGGCGGTTCTTTGCATCTTGAAACCGGAGGTTGTAAAAAGAGCTTTGAAATTTGAAAGTCGGATAGGTGGGCGACGAGCAGCTACTCATTAATGGGGTAAGTTCACTTCTCTCCGGTTTGGGAGACAAGCTCGATGGTTTGAAGGAGAGCGTATACCGGTGAAAGTGACCGATGACTCGGAGGTGAAGGCGACCGGTCAGGTTATGGTGTCGCTATGTGAGATCGTTACAGTGTCACAGGATCGGTTTTCTGGCCAAGGGGGGTGAGCTTCTTTCTCGTGGAGTCGCCCTCAGCTCGACCTTGTGGGCGTTGTGCACCAGGCGATCCAGAATTAGCGTCGTGTTAGCGGCAATGTAAAAATGACCCACCTCGGAAATTGAATTTTGACCCACTCTTCCTGATAACCTAGCCGACCTGGAGGGTCGGCATGATCGGAAAGGAAGAGTGTATGGAAGTCAGAATTCTCAAGAAGCAGGGCAAGAGCATCCGGGAGATCTCGCGTATCACCGGGTTGTGCCGCAACACGGTCAGGAAATTCCTCAGATCGACCGCCGATCCCAGATACAAAGAACGAGCGAAGCGACCGGGGAAGCTTGACCCATTTAAAGCGTTTCTCGAAGAACGGGTGAAGGCCGCTCTGCCGCATCGGATTCCCGCTCCGGTGCTTGTTCGGGAGATCAAAAGCCTTGGCTACGATGGCGGCGAACGCACTGTTATACGAACAGAAAAATTACAGCGATTATTCTTGCTTAGACGGAGTTGGTAAGTAGAGCCGTAACTGAACAGGAATTTTGCCGTTGAGTTCAGCCATCCTGTCGCGCAACTCCGTCATATGCTCGCAAGTCCTAGCAACACCAATGAGCATCCATATGTGCTCAACAAGTTTTTTGAGACCATATTGCCCACTGAGCCACTGATGGTAATTTTTGCCCGCTCTTGGAGCAGGAGCATTCTTTTTCAGCCAATCAGCAATATCGGAGTCAAGATGTTCATAGACCAATTCCATGACCAGCTTACCCCAATATTTGGGGCGTTGAGACAACGCGCCCTTCCACCCAGTAAGTCGCCCAAATTCAACCCAAAGCTCATCAGGAAAAGTCTTTTCCCATTTACGCATTTCTTCCGCAAGGTAAGCTTTGAATTTTATCTCGAGAGCGTCTTGCGCTCTTTCGTATTGGTAGCCGGTCGCTTCATCAATGAGGGCGTCCAAGCCGACCTTTGCACAAGCAGACAAAAACATGCTTGCCTTCATTGCCATTTCCATTTGGCGAGCCGTCATTTTAGGGTGAGGGCTGTCCGGGGACATCCCCGCCTGGAGCGCAGCAACGAAACCTTGACAAATTTCAATATACAAGTCAGAAGGCAAGCCCTTAACTGCGGTGCCGAGGCCTTCAACTTCGGGGAGCCTAAAAGCAACCATTCGCTCGAGCACAGAATCTAGATTTATAAAGGGTTTAAGCGAAGAAACCCCTAAATATTTCTCGAGGCCACCACCGCCTTTTATGCCGGTAAGCAACTCGGTTGCAGAAGTACGGCCTATGACTTTCACCCCATTTGAAAGGACATAACAAGGAATATCTACACCGAACATAGGCAAAAAACCCTTATGAAAAGCAACGGGTAAGTCGCCAGACACTTCTACAATATCGGAGTCCTCTCCGTCGGAGTTGCGCCCCCACCGAGCGTCTGCCGCCTTTTGAGCAATCTCTTTCCGTTTTTCTGGCGTCAGAGATTCGGCCCTTGCTATTCCGCCTTGGGAACTTCCTTTTTTTGCTTTGCTCATATTTGCCTCCTCGCAACAGTCTAGTTGTTGCGAGTATAAATAATCTCGAGCAAACTGCAAGCATAAAACGTAATGCTTGCTAAAATACTTGCTATCATACAGCACGGAATGGAAAAACAAGGTATAACCAACGGGTTACACCGGCCCGGAGTGCCGGTGAACCCTCGGCCGCTCCCGTTGGGCGTGACGCCCGGAGAGGAATGAAATGAGTGAAGCCGCGACAAAGCGAAAACTGCTTGAGCAGGCAACCCTGCTGGTGAAAACCAACAACAACCCCACAACAACGCTTGCGGTCTGTGCCGCGATGTTGGACGCGCTGGGTAGCCTGATGAGCGAATGGCTGGCGAAGTGGTGCGCCTGCGAATGACGGCGGAAGGACGAGGTGGTCTCCGAAAATCGGACAGTGTGTTAAGGTGACGAGCAGCATCTCGAAACGCCGTGGTATGGTGCCCGCCAGATGACCTGACACCTGCGCCGGGAGGGCCATGCGGTCAACCGCAAGCGGATCGGGCGCCTGATGCAGTTGATGCTATCTACCAGAAGCCGAACACGTCGAAGCCGCATCCGCAGCACAAGATCTATCCTTACCTGCTGCGTAATCTGACTATCGACCGCCCCAACCAGGTCTGGTGCGCCGACATCAGTTGTATTCCGCTCAGGCGTGGCTTTCTCTATTCATGGACTGGGCCAGCCGCAAGGTCTTGTCATGGCGGCTTTCCAACACCATGGACGCCGATTTCTGCGTTGCCGCGCTCGAAGACGCCCTGGCTCGCTTCGGCAAGCCCGAGATCTTCAACACCGACCAGGGGAGCCAGTTCACCAGCGATGCGTTCACCAAGCTCCTCAAGGACGCTGAGATCCGCATTTCGATGGATGGCAAGGGGCGCTGGCGGGACAACGTCATGATCGAACGGCTGTGGCGTTCCCTGAAATATAAGAGCATCTACTTGCACGCCTTCGAGACCGGCAGCGAGGTTCGCCAAGGTTTGAGACGCTGGATCGATTTCTACAAAATGCGCCGCCCGCACTCTAAACTGGACGACCGGACACCGCATGAGGCATATTGGCAAAAACCCCGGCCTGGCTACGCCGGCCGGATTCTTCCACTGGCGGCATGACTACAACCGGCAATCCACCTTATTTCCGTCGCCAACCTGTCCTACTAACCGGGGCCACCTTAGGACAGCCCGACGTACTGGACATGGTGAAGCGGCCGAGCACAGCCGGTGCGCCGCATTGACGCCTATGCAAAGGAGAGTGTGCAAGAGATGATTCCAGAGGATTTCTTCCAAGCCAGCAGGGATGGCCGGGAGAATCCACACCCCTGACAAGAACCACCGCCTCCAGGATGTTTTTTCCGGCTTCACCGGCCGCCCGTGGCGACGGCAGACCAAGAGACCAACGCCACCGGGACAGCACCGGCTGAAGGTTGAATGGAAGCGCCGTCATCTGAGGGTCGTTGGGTTGCTTTTTTTCCGCGGGGGCAAGTGGACAAAATGGACAAAACGAATTTCCTAAAACAACTAGATTTGTCCCACAAACAGCAACCATGAGATATATAACCATCTAATAATAAATGAGAAATATATATATGGGACAAATCGGACAAAATGGACAAGAGAAATACCTTTTACAGTTTTTCGGAAAGAAGCTAAGCAATAAAAATACTGGTTTTGGGGCTTATTTGGGGGCCTGATAATTTTAGTAACAACACAACACATAGTAAAATCAATTATATAAACAAATAACTGTATTCCCGCCACCCATTTAAATGTCCGGCCAAGGTCGGACAGGAGCGAAAGGCCACGAGAAATCGTGGCCTTTTCTTTTGTGCTTTATCCGGTTGCACAGGCGGTGTGCAGACGGTTTTCACAGGCACCGGCAGCTATCCACGGGTGATGTGGATAACCCCGGTGCATCTGTGGATAAGTCACAAAATTGTTACGTATCATTGGGCACTTTTACATCATGCATAACTTATGGGCACAGGCTGTAACCGTCTGAATCTACGTGTCAATAACTATTTTTGCCAGCATGCCGAATCTGGCGGAACCGGTCAATATCCCAACGAGGAAGAAAAGTGGATAACTGAGACGAAATACCATGTAAATCCATGGAGGTACCAATAAGCCCCTCAGTAACGCCCGCCTGTGACCAATACTTTGTATGGTAGGGCAATTGTTTAAATATTTAAATATGTTAGATTGCATTTGTGCACAATTTATGTATATTTTGTCGAGAATTTTACGCGATTTTAGTTTTATTTGTTATTTTGCTTGTTGACTTTTAGTGGGTATTTTATTATCAAATATATCAAGTTTACTGGCTTGTGTTTGCAAGTTTGTTTATTTTGTTGTTCGTGTTTAGCCGGAACCAAGATCAAGAAGGGAATAGTTCATGGCCACAGAGAAGCTTTCATCACCGCCCCGGGTCCCTGGAGACGCCACTCCGCTGGAGATACTCATAATTGGCATCGAAGCGGCGGGCGGTGCCGTGAGCCTTGCCTGCTCCTTTTCAGTCGAGGACGTGATCATCATCGACCTGATCACGTCCCATGATCTTCCGGTGGGAATCTTCGCCATAGACACCGGGCGGCTTCCCGAGGAAACCCATGAGGTCGCCGAGGCTATCGTCTCCCGGTACGGGGTGGGCATTGATTGGTATTTCCCCCGCCACGACGAGGTGGAGCGGCTGCTGCGGGAGAAAGGGCCGTTTTCGTTCCGTGAAAGCCTTGCCAATCGCCTCCAGTGTTGTCATATCCGCAAAGTGGAGCCGCTTGAGCGCGCCCTGGCGGGGCTGGCCGGCTGGGTGACGGGCGTGCGGCGGGCTCACGGTGTGACACGGGCGAACCTCGCTCCTCTTGAGATCGACGGCACCAACGGCGGAATCGTGAAGATCAACCCCCTCCTGGACTGGACCGACGCCCAGGTATGGGAATATGCGGAGGCCAGGCAACTGCCGGTGAATCGCCTCCATCATCAGGGGTATCCGTCCATCGGCTGCGCCCCCTGCACCCGGGCCGTTACCCCGGGCCAGCCCCCCCGGTCGGGGCGCTGGTGGTGGGAAGATCCTGAACACAAGGAATGTGGGCTGCACCGCCGGTGAGGCGAACAAGGCATCCAATCGGAGAGAATGAACCATGAACAGCCATCTTGATGAACTCGAAGCGCAATCCATCTACATCTTTCGCGAGGCATACCGGAAGTTCGAGAATCTCGCCATGCTCTATTCGGTGGGCAAAGACTCCACCACCATGATCCATCTGGCCCGCAAGGCCTTTTTCGGACGGATTCCCTTTCCGCTGGTGCACATCGACACCACCTACAAGTATCCGGAAATGATCGAATATCGGGACCGCATGACACGGGAGTGGGGCGCGGATCTGATCGTCGGGCGCAACGAAGCGGCCATTGCCGCCGGCACGGGGCCCGAACAGGGGAGACTTGACTGCTGCGCCAAGCTCAAGACCGACGGGCTGAGCCAGACCATCGAGCGTCACGGTTTCAACGGTCTCTTTCTCGGCATCCGCCGGGACGAGGAGGGAAGTCGGGCCAAGGAGCGGGTCTTTTCGCCCCGGGACAAGAACTTCGAGTGGTCCTATAAGGACCAGCCGCCCGAACTGTGGGACCAGTTCAACACGACCTTTGCGCCGGGCACCCACATCCGGGTCCACCCGATCCTGCACTGGACCGAACTGGACATCTGGCTCTACATCCAGCGGGAAGGGATCGAACTCTGCCCCCTGTACTTCGCCCGGGACGGCAAACGGTTCCGCTCCCTCGGCTGCATGCCCTGCACCGGCCCCATCCAGTCGAACGCCGTCACGGTGGAGGAGATCATCGAGGAGCTCCGCGCCATCAAGACACCGGAGCGGGCCGGCCGGGCCCAGGACCAGGAAAACACCTATGCCATGCAGAAGCTGCGGGCCAAGGGCTACATGTAAGCGGGTAAGGAGATACGATATGAGCCAGTCCGAAACACTGAAGATAGTCATTGTGGGGCATGTGGACCACGGTAAATCAACCCTGATCGGCCGCCTTTTCTACGACACCGGCAGCATTCCCGAATCCCGCCGCCAGGAGATCGCCGCAACCTGCAAGGCCCAGGGACGTCCCTTCGAGTTCGCCTACCTCATGGACGCGCTGGAAGAGGAACGGGTTCAGAATATCACCATTGATACGGCATCCAGCTTCTTTTCCACATCTCGCCGCCGGTACGTGATTATCGATGCGCCGGGCCACAAGCAGTTCCTCAAGAACATGATCACCGGCGCAGCCAGCGCGGACGCGGCAATCCTGCTGGTGGACGGCACCGAAGGGGTCCGTGAGCAGACCAAGCGCCATGCCCATGTCCTGTCGCTCCTCGGCATCCGCCAGGTGGTGGTGGCGGTCAACAAGCTGGACATGATCGACTATGACCGGCAACGGTTCCAAGAGGTGGAGAACGACATCCGGGCCTTCCTCCATTCGCTCCACATCGTGCCGGCCCACGTCGTCCCCATCTCTGCGAGGGAAGGGGAAAACATGGCCGGCCGCCAGGGGCACACTGCCTGGTACGCGGGCCCCACGATACTGGAGGCACTGGATGCCTTTGGCGACGTGCGGGGGGACGCAACGCTGCCCCTTCGTCTGCCGGTTCAGGATGTCTACACGTGGGACGGCCGCAGGATCTACGCGGGGCGGGTCGAGACCGGCGAGATCCGGCAGGGAGATGAGGTGATCTTTCAGCCTTCGGGAAAGGTTACCCGGGTCAAGAGTGTGGAAAAGTGGCGCGAGCCGGGGCTGGAACGGGCCGGGGCCGGTGAGTGCGTCGGCATCACCACCGAGGATGAGCTGTTCGTGGAACGGGGAGAGATCATAGCCCGCCCGCAGCAAGCACCCATCCGCACCCGGGAATTCCGGGCCAGCATCTTCTGGCTCGCCGATACGCCCTTCAGGGCAGGAGCCACCTACACCATAAAACTCGCAACAGCCGAGGTGCAGGCAGTGGCGGTAGACATCGAGGAACGGCTCGATTCCTCGACCCTGGAGGTGATCGGCCGCCATGAGCCCGAGTTGCAGCCGACCGAGGTGGGAACCGTCCTGTTCAGCCTCAAGACGCCGCTGGCAGTGGACAGGTACGGCGAGAACGTCCGAACGGGCCGCTTCGTTATTCAGGACAGCCTCCAGATCGGCGGGGGCGGAACCATTCAGACTGTGGAGGGTGACGCGGACAGCGCGGTCCGGCGCTTCAGCCTGGACGACTTCCAGGTCGGCGCAGACGGCGCGCGCGTGGTGGATCTCTCTCTTGAGCGAAACGGTGTTGAACTGGATGTGACGCCGGGCTTCCTTGATCACCTCTCCGCCGGCAACCGACTGATCGTGAGGCTGAGGGACCCCGTCCAGATCGAGCCGGTGGCCCTCCTGGCCTATGAACATAACCTCGGCTTCGTGTTCAGTCGCGATCGCGACCGGGTGAACGTGGTGCTGTACCGGGAACGGGACAGGGGTGTGGAGGCGCGTGCCGCCGCCTGACAGGGCAGGGCGGTTTCCTTTGGCAGGCCATGGCCAGCCGGAGGAAACCGCTGTTATTTAATATATTTTTCCACCAACTCTTCAAGTATCTCGCCAATGGTCGTCCGTTGACGGGCCGCGGCTATCTTGAGCTTCAGGTGGATATCCTCTCTCATGTTGGCCGTAAGCCGCACGTCCCCTTCGGGCACAAGCCCCGACAGTCCTCTGCCTCCCCGGGGGCCAACCGCCTTCGCACTGCTCCTGGCCGGCGCTTTTTTCGGTTTTTCCTTTGCACGCCGCGCAGTCGTTACCGGCTCCGGCGCCGCCTTCTTCTTTGTCGGCTTTCGCGCTTCCTTCACTGCCGGTTCGGCAGCGGGTGCTTCACTTTTTTCAACAGGGGCAGGGACGTCGAACAGGGGCATCTGGCCTTCGAGAAGCTCCGCACTCATCCATGGTCTCCTTTGTGCACATGGTTTGTGAGCCGTACCGGCAAGCCGGAATCATACATGTTCATACTTACCTAAGTAAATATCTAAACAGTGCGGCGAGGCAGTCGCTTTTGCATTTTATGCATCCCCGTGGTACTATTCGCAACGTTGACAACTTCAGAATCAAGGATTGCGCCATGTATAGACTGACGATTCACACCTCGTTCGCCGCGGCACACTGCCTCATCAATTATCAGGGAGACTGCGAGAATCTGCACGGCCACAATTGGCGCGTAGAAGTTTCGGTCACGGCCCGCGAACTGGACAAGGCCGGACTGGGTATCGATTTCAAGGTGCTCAAGCAGGAAACCAACGGCCTGCTGCGGACTCTGGACCACAAGTACCTCAATGAACTGGAGCCGTTCAAAGAGATATCGCCGTCGTCCGAAAACATCTCCTGCTACCTCTACCACGAGCTGTCCCGCCGCCTCAATGACGGCAACGTGACAGTTGAAAGCATCACCGTCTGGGAGTCGGACAACGCTGCGGCCACCTACTATGAGTAAGCCCGGAGCCGAACTTGAGGAGGTTTTCTCCTCGGTCCAGGGGGAGGGGATGCTCATCGGCCTGCGCCAGGTGTTCATCCGGTTCCGGGGGTGCAACCTGACCTGCGACTACTGCGACACCCCGGCGGGTACGCCGGCCGAGCCGTGTCGTATCGAGCAGACCCCGGGCCGGCGCGACTTCGTTCCCGTGGATAACCCGGTCGCCCTCGATCGGGTGGCGGCGCTGGTGGAAGGGTGGCAGCGGGGCTGGCCCGGGGTGCACGATTCCATCAGCATCACCGGCGGCGAACCGCTCCTGAGGCACGATATTCTCATGCAGTGGCTGCCGGTTCTGAGAGAGCATCTTCCCGTCTACCTTGAAACCAACGGCGTCATGCACGCGGCCCTGGGACTGGTGATCAACCACGTCGACATCATCGGCATGGACATCAAAATCCCGTCCACCTCGGGCTGTACCGACCTCTGGGACGACCACCGCCAATTCCTCGAAATAGCGAACACTCGCCGGGCGTTCATCAAAATCGTCGTGGGGGAGGAAACGGAAGACTGGGAAATCACCCGGGCCGGCGAGATCATAGCCGGCGTGAATCGGGACATCCCCCTGATCCTCCAGCCGGTCACCCGGGCCGGCGACACCCTCGGCATCAAGCCGGTCAAGGCGCTGGAGCTGCAGGAGCTGGCCTGCCGGTACCTGGCCGAGGTCCGGATCATCCCCCAGACCCACCGGTTCATGGGGCAGCTGTAAGTCTGCGCGGGAGGAGCGGCACATGATCATCGAAACCATGACCATGGTCGAATTCGAAGAAGGGCTCCGGGCCACCCGGACCGTGCTGGTCCCGTTCGGCTCGGTTGAGGAACACGGTTCGCACCTGCCGCTTTCCACGGACACCATCCAGGCCTATGAAGTGGGCAAAAAAGCTGCGCGTCTCATCCCGCTGTTCGTGGCCCCGCCGGTCCACTACGGCTCGTGCCGTTCCACCTCATGCCATCCGGGCACCATCTCCATCACCACCGCCACCCTGAAATCCCTCATGAAGGACATCGTCCGGTCGCTCTACCAGCAGGGGCTGCGCAACGTCATCATCCTGACCGGCCATGCCGGCGGTTCTCACCGGATGGCTCTCCAGGACGCGGGTGAGGAGCTCCTGCCCGAACTACCGGAGCTGAACATCGCCGTTGTCACCGAATACGAACTGGCGTACCGCGAGGGGAAAAGCATCATCGAAACCGTGGGCGACTCCCATGCCGGCGAGATTGAAACCTCCCGCATTATGCACTCCCATCCGGACCTGGTTAAGGGCTGTGCCGAGCGGGAATTCCCCAGCTTTCCGCCGGGCCTGCTGGTGCGCAACAAACGGAAATACTGGCCCGGCGGCGTGTGGGGCGATCCTTCCAAGGCCAGCGTGGAAAAAGGCCGTCTGATCGAAGACCTGGTGGTTGCCAAAGTCGTCCAGCTCGCCCGGACCCTGGAGGCGTTTGAGGAATAGCTTCTCCCGCCGCAGTACGAGCATCCCTCCCATCGAACCAGGGCATGCTGCCCGTCAGTCATCCGTCTTGCTCACCCGGAACGATGGCGGCACGTAGCCGGCCGGCCGGAACTGCTCCGGAACCGTAACCGTGTTGCCGTCGCGCAGCTGGGAGTAGTGGGGCGACATGATCTCGACCCCGGCCTCATTGAACGTATCCTGAATATTCTGGTGAAGCTGCGAATACAGGTTTGCCATCCGGTTCGGCTTGTCCGTGTAAGCGTTCAGTTCATAGGTCACATAGAAATCGTTGAGCGCTGTCTGGAGAATGAACGGCTCGGGCAGCTCAAGCACGTGCTCGGTACGGCGGGCGGCACTGATCAGCAGCTCGTGGACCTGCCGCCAAGGTGTGTCATACCCGATGGTGACGCTGGTATTGAGGATCAGCCCGTATTCCTGGGCCGAAGAACTGTAGTTGAGCACGTGGCTGGAAAGCAGCAGCGAGTTGGGTATTGTCACGTCCACGTTTTTGATCGTTCTCAGCCGTGTTATGAGCAGATTTTTCTCCACCACGTCTCCTACCGTATCACCCACCTTGATCCGGTCCCCGATATGGTATGCCCGCATGTACGGGATGTTTCAGAAAACGGAAAAAATCGTACGCTAAGCTGATTGCATCGGTCGTAGAGCCCTGAATTTGCCTGTTCCGATCCTGGTCTTGCTGCGCCAGACATAATCGCCCGTTAGGTTAATATGCTCCCAGCCGAGTGGCGACAGGTACTGTAACATCGAGTCATCGATGGCCTGACCGTAACCGCTCAATGCTTGTGTAGCCCGTTCCAGGTAGACTGTGTTCCACAGCACTATGGCTGCCGTCACAAGGTTGAGGCCGCTGGCCCGGTAGCGCTGCTGCTCGAAACTGCGGTCCCGGATTTCGCCCAGCCGGTTGAAGAACACGGCGCGAGCCAGCGCGTTTCGGGCTTCACCTTTATTCAGCCCCGCGTGCACCCGGCGGCGCAGTTCCACGCTTTGCAGCCAGTCCAAGATGAACAGCGTGCGCTCGATGCGTCCCAATTCGCGCAGCGCCACGGCCAAACCATTCTGTCGCGGGTAGCTGCCGAGCTTTCGCAACATAAGCGAGGCCGTCACGGTCCCCCGCTTGATCGAAGCTGCCAGCCGCAGGATCTCATCCCAGTGAGCACGGACGTGCTTGATATTGAGCGTGCCGCCGATCATTGGCTTGAGGGCGTCATAGGCTGCTTCGCTCTTCGGGATATAGAGCCTGGTGTCGCCCAAGTCACGAATGCGCGGCGCGAAGCGAAAGCCCAGGAGGTGCATCAGGGCAAAAACGTGATCTGTAAATCCTGCCGTATCGGTATAGTGCTCCTCTATGCGAAGGTCGGATTCGTGGTACAGCAGGCCGTCGAGCACATAGGTGGAGTCCCGAATACCGACGTTGACCACCTTGGTGTGAAACGGCGCGTACTGGTCGGATATGTGGGTGTAAAACAAGCGACCCGGCTCGCTGCCGTACTTCGGGTTGATGTGACCGGTGCTCTCGGCCTTGCCCCCGGCCTTGAACCGTTGACCATCAGAGGACGAGGTGGAGCCGTCACCCCAGTGCACAGCGAAGGGATGGCGGAACTGTGCATTGATCAGCTCGGCCAGCGCCGTCGAATAGGTCTCGTCGCGGACATGCCAGGCTTGCAGCCAGGCCAGCTTCGCGTAGGACATACCTGGGCATGATTCGGCCATCTTAGTCAGCCCGAGGTTGATCGCGTCGGCCAGGATAGTGGTCAGCAGCAGGTTCTTGTCCTTTGGCTGACCACCGGACTTCAGGTGTGTAAAGTGGCGAGTGAATCCCGTCCATTCATCAACCTCCATCAACAACTCGGTGATTTTGACGTGAGGCAGAACCATTGCCGCCTGGTCGATCATCGTTTGCGCGGTTTCGGGAACCACCGTATCCAGGGGCGTGATCTTCAGCCCCGACTCCGTGATGATGGCATCCGGCAGTTCATTGGCCACTGCCAACCGATTCACCGTGGCTAGTTGTTCTTCCAGCAGGGACAGCCTGCCATGCAGATACCTCTCGCAATCGCTGACCACGGCAATTGGCAATTCGTCTGCTGCCTTGAGCGCCGTGAAGTTCTCGACAGGCATCAGGTAGTCCTCGAAGTCTTTGAACTGGCGTGAGCCATGGACCCATATATCGCCTGATCGCAGGGCATTTCGCAGTTCCGACAGCGCACACAGCTCGTAATAGCGCCGGTCGATGCCCCCCTCGATCATCACCAGCTTCTCCCACCGTTTCCTGACAAAGCCGGTCGGTGCATCTGCCGGCACCTTGCGGGCGTTGTCGGCGTTCATGACGCGCAGGATTTCCACAGCTTCGAGCACGTCCTCAGCTGCGGGCGCCGCCCTCAACTTGAGCACCTTGAGGAATTCAGGCGCATAGCGGCGCAAGGTGGCATAGTTCTCTCCGACGCGATGCAGGAAATCGAAATCTTCGGGCTGTGCGAGTTTTCCCGCCTCAGTAACACTCTCGATAAAGTCATCCCAAGACAAGATTTCCTCAATGGCGGCAAAGGGATCTCGACCAGATTGTTTGGCTTCCACCAGGGCCTGGCCGACGCGGCAGTACAGGCGCACCTTGTCGTTGATGGCTTTTCCGGATGCCTGGAACTGTTGCTGGTGCTTGTTCTTTGCCGCATTGAACACCCGGCCGAGGATACGGTCATGCAGGTCGATGACTTCGTCTGTGACGGTAGCCATCCCTTCGACGGCTTGTGCCACCAGGGTGGCGTAACGCCGGCGGGGCTCGAATTTGGCCAAGTCCGCCGGCGTCATCTGCCCGCCTTCCCGTGCGATCTTGAGCAGTCGGTTCTGGTGCACCTGCCGCTCGATCCCTGGGGGCAGGTCGAGGGCCTGCCATGTTTTGAGCCGTTCGATGTGTTCGAGCATGTACCGCGAGTTCGGCTTCGCGGGCGACTGGCGCAGCCAAGCCAGCCAAGTCATCTTCCCATTGTCACGGCGCTTTAGTAGCTCGCCGAGGCGATGCCGGTGCGTGTCCGAAAGCGGATCGGCCAGAGTTGCATAGATGCGCCGGTTGGCCTGGGTGACGGCTTCAGCGCAGACACGCTCGATGACATCCAGTGCCGGAATGATGATGTGCTGGTGACGTAGTATATCGATGACGCCGGCGGCTAACACTACCCCCTTGTCCGTCTGCATGGCCATTTCCGTCGCAGCATGGACGACCTGCCGGTAGTGCGCAAGGCCGAACGGCTCCATGTCCAGGTATTCACGAAGTTGAAGCAGATGCTCACGGCGGGTTTCCTCTCGCTCGGCATACTGTGGCCAGCACGCCGGATCGGTGCGCAGTTGCCTTCCGACCCACTGCAGCAGCGATGCTGGTATGACGGCATCCGGCAGCAGACCTTGACCAGGGAAACGTAGTAAGCACAACTGCACCGCGATCCCCAGTCGGTTCGCATCGCCACGTCGCTGGCGAATCAGTGATAGATCGATTTCGCTGAGGGTGTAATGCTGGATGAGTTCGTCTTCGGTCTCGGGCAACGCCAGCAGGCTTGCCCTCTCAGCGGCTGTCAGGATGGAGCGACGAGGCATGTGGACTCCTTCTTGAAAACGTTCGTTTTTGAGAACCTGTTAAATCGAGAAAATGGTTCACGAAAAATCAATGACGCAGTATTCTCAAAAATAATTTTTGAAACTGAATTCTCATCCACGTACTATTTCAACGAGTTTTGAGAAAAAACATGCCTATTTCACTTATCCGATTCCCCCCGCGATTCGGAATATAACGAGGGAAGACAATGTTGATCGGTTATGCGCGAGTTTCAACTCAGGACCAGAACCTTGAACTACAGCATGAAGCCTTGAAACTGGCTGGTTGTGAGAGAATATACGAGGATAAAGTCAGTGGCAGCAGGGCTGAACGACCAGGCCTTGGCAAGGTATTGGAGGTTCTTCGCGAGGGGGATACTCTTGTTGTATGGAAGCTTGATCGACTTGGACGTAGCGTGAAGCACCTTGTCGATCTCGTGGCGGAGCTATCTGAACAGAAAGTTCATTTCCGTAGTCTGACCGATGCCATTGACACTTCGACCCCTTCGGGACGATTCTTTTTCCACGTCATGGCCAGCTTGGCCCAGATGGAAAGGGAGTTGACTATTGAGCGCACTCGGGCTGGACTTGAGGTGGCTCGTCAACTGGGACGCAAAGGCGGCCGGAAGCGCCAGATGACCGATAGTAAAATAGAATCTGCAAAGAAACTGCTCTCCAGCGGCGTTCCCCCGAAAGATGTGGCAGAGAACCTGGGGGTGTCTATACCCACTCTATATCGCTGGCTACCGGCTTCGACTCATTCGTGACAAAGATCATTGGCCTTGAGATTGGCAGCACGAGCAGATCACTGAACTACAAGACCATCCGCCACCACCGTTCCATCCGTAATGGACAGGATGCCATTCAATACTGGATCGCCGACGATTGATGCATAGCTGCTATCATACCCGCCTTGCAGGGTCACTGTGATCGGTCTGCTGCAGTTCAAAGATTCTGTATAATTCCTTGCCCATAGCTTGATAATCGAGTCATCTGGTGTTGCGTCGTAGGCCGTTTGTAGCGACGAATAGTAGGTAGTTCCAACCATTACCTGCCGGGTTATATCGTAATCAAAGGTGGCGGTAACGGCAACATCGGCCGAAGGTGAGAGTAGACAGTCGCCTGTGCCAGTGCAGCTGCCTCCACTCCAGCTATTGAATAGTGAGTACATGGAAGCCTCTGGATGCATGTTCACTGGTGTGCCGCTCGCGTATTGTTCGCTGCAGGCGGTATTGCAGGCTGTTCCCGGTGGAGTTAGGGTGACAGTGCCGCTACCTGTGCCGGCAAATAAGACGTTTAGCGTTACATTGGTTGAAGCCCCTACCGGGGTGAAGAGGAAGGAACTGGGGGCTGCAAAGGTAGTCGGTGAGCCGTAATTGGCGGTCACGCTCAAATAGCTCGTGCCGGCGTCCTTGGAAATGCCGGAACCGGTGTCGGTAGCGTTTGCTGCAGTAAAGGGTTTGTAATCATATCGAATCGTGCCGTTATTGAATAATACCGCCTCGAAAGAATTCTGTAATGCGGCGCCTTCTTCCGTCATTGTCTCCGTCTGCCACTGGATAACCACCCTCTCGGGGGCCGTCAGGTGCTCGATAAACACACCCCCGCCATAGAGGGATGACAGGTCCTCGTTCCACAACGCACCGACCGGCCCAAAACCGGCATTGGCAAGAGGAAACGAGTATGCAGAACGGGCCGAGCCGAACCAGATATTCCCGTTAGTATCGACGGTAATCTGCGAATAAGGCTGACCGTAGAACTTGAACTGCCATGAATTCGGCAATGAATAGGTGAGGTACTCGTCGTCGCCGTAGAAGTAGGTATAATCAGAGGAAATGGCACGTAAAGGATTGGCATCGATGTTTTCCCATTGAACTGTGTCAAGCTTTGAAAGAGTGTACGAGCCGTCAGTTGCCGCGAATGAAGAAACAGATGTGGTAAAAGCAATGGTTATTCCAAAAATCAACCTTTTGAAGTGGTGCATCTGTCACTCCTTGTATTGAATCAGTCAATTATTGACAAAAAATTTACTATTTGATTATGTTAAAAATACAGTTATAAATGCTAATAAGACGCCACCTATAAAAAATAAAATCGTAAGCCACAGCCAGATCCCACAATATCCTTTATCTTTTGTTGTCTCACTTGCATACTGTATAAAAATAGTATCTATTCTGACACCATATAGTCTATTTTTTATGATGCCTTTCTTTTTTAAATACGTTCCCATCATCATGAATGAGAAGTAGCTCAATGGAATAAACAAATAGTTTAAAAATTGAATAGTAGATCTCATAAAATACCTTTATTTTGAGTTACACTTCCCAACAATCCGTGGATAGCCTGGGTCCATCTTTGCAATACTGATGACAAATAGTTCCATGCCCCACCCTGGGCCTGCACCTGTGCTAGTCCAATCTGACCCTAACGAAGAACTGCCAGTGAGTGGCCCTATTGCACATTCAATACTAGCGCCGCTGTAACCGCCAGGGCAGTTCTTTTTATCACCATGTTCCAGCGAAAATCCGCCCATAAAACCAAAGCCCAATCCTCCTAAAAATTTCGTTCCTCTTATCATCCATAAGTTACAACCATCACAGCACCATGAGGTAAACCGGCCACCACCAAGAAGTGCCATACCCTGTGCTCCCATGGACATGCCTTCACCAATGAGGCCTGATGGATCTCTGCGTGAAATCGGTTGATTTTGGACATAAGAGTACAAGTTTATGCCATCTTTCTGGCCAATTGGATCTTTTTGGATAAACCTTCCTTCCAACGGATCATAATACCTTGCCCGGTATGTGTAGTGCTGGTAATCACCAGACACTTGGCCGTTTATAAGGGGTGGCCATACCGCCCTTGAATGGATTAAAGATGAAGTTGCTCAGACAACATCTTTCCATCAAGGAGGAACGGTATGACCACCGCAGAGAAAGTAGCACGAAGAAAGCTCAGTTTGCTAGACCTTGCCGGAGAACTTGCCAACGTCAGCAAGGCATGCAAGGTCATGGGCTATTCACGGCAGCAGTTCTACGAGATCCGGCGCAACTATCAGACCTATGGTGCCGTCGGTTTGCTCGACCGCCTGCCCGGTGCCAAGGGACCGCATCCTAACCGGGTCGATGAGGCAGTGGAAACAGCGATTCTGGAGCACTGCCTGAACCACCCTGGTCATGGGCCGTTACGGGTTTCTCAGGAACTGTCCCTGAAAGGGATTCAGGTCAGTTCTGGCGGCGTGCGGGGTGTCTGGAGTCGGCACAGCCTGTTGACGAAGCAGGAACGTATGCTCCGGCTCGAAAAGAGTGTCAGAGAACAATCTTTCGAACTTTCCGACGAACAGATTCGGCTCTTGGAGCGTTTCAGCCCGGAGTTCCGAGAGCGGCATATCGAGACGAAACATACCGGCGATCTGGTGGCCGTGGACACCTTCTTTGTCGGCACTCTCAAGGGCGTCGGCAAGATCTACTTGCAGTCGGTGATCGACTGCTATTCCCGCTATGCCTGGGGCAGGCTCTACACTAACAAGCTGCCCCTAACCGCCGTGCATGTTCTCAACGAAGACGTGCTACCGTTCTTTGAGGAGCACAACGCCAGGATCAACACCATCCTGAGCG
>NZ_JCAMRN010000066.1:0-22136 GCF_059620965.1 Geobacter sp. PheSNFMC | reverse complement strand
AGGCGAAACCGGGCCGAATAATCGGCCAAAAAGAGTTTCAAAGAGCAAGATAACCGCAGAACAAACAACAAAATCAAACTGAGCCGTCCCGAAAAATCTCTCCTGGAGGTCATGGGGGCAAAAACAGGGAGTTTTTCAAGACCCTGCTAAATAGCACCATCACGCCCCAAGTCGTCCAAAGCTTACAACTGCCCCACTCACACCTGCCCCCCCTATAGATTATAGTCGTAGGGGGATTCATGCGCTTCGCCACTCTTGTTTTCCTGCTTTGCATGTCAATCGGTTCGCCAAATCCGGCATCCGCCTTCTGCTTTGAAGAAGCCGGCAACCGGTACGGCATCTCGCCCCAACTCCTCTACGCAATCTCCAAGGGAGAAAGTAGCTTCAATCCCCTGGCAATCAACTACAACACAAACGGAACATACGATTACGGCCTCATGCAGATCAACTCCTCATGGGAACCGGCGCTTCGCAAACTCGGCATCTCGTGGAACAACCTTGCCGATCCATGCACCAATGTCATGGTCGGGGCCTGGGTTCTTTCCCAATGCATTCAGGACTACGGATACACCTGGCCGGCTGTCGGCTGCTACAACTCCCGCACACCGTCCAAACGCGATCGGTACGCAGCCAGAGTAGCCCGTATCATCAAGCACGAACTATCCCGCCCGCAACCAGTTCAGGTGGCGTCAGCAATCAACGTCGCCACGCCTTGGGAAGAGGCATTTGGCCGTGAACGCCGCTGAGATTATCTCTGAAAGTGGTTTGAGCGAAGCTAACGCGCTGGATGCGATTGAGGTAGCGGTTGCAAGAACACTAACTCATGCACTTAAGACAAATGTCACTGTCAGCATCAAGGAGCAGATGAAAATTCTAGTTTATGCGCCTGGCAGTGCGCCGACAGCACTTTCTCTCACCGACATCGACAGAAAACTGAGACGGCATGTGCAGCATCAGGTCGAACTGGAACTGCAACGGCGGAAAACCTTGAATGAAGCAGCTAAGTTGAAGGAGCTGAGAGGCTATACGGCCCCGGGAGAGATTACTCGTATTGCCGAGGATGGCTCACTGATCGTCACCCTGGAAATTGCAGACCATTATCGGCGCTTGATTCTTTCCGGAATCTGCCCGTTACGGTTTCAGCCCATACACGAGCGCAGCAGCTATCTCTTAGGAACCGTGAAGGAGTTCCACGTAACCAGCGTTGTACCGGTAATGATCGACCATAGGTCATCCAGAGTTCGAGTACAGCTAAGCCGCAGCTCGAAGCAACTGCCGCAGTTGCTACTGCGGGAGCGCAGCCGCATTTACGGGATTGTATGCCAGAAACGTATCCCAGGGGCCTTCAGCTCCATCGTGACACCGACAAGAATACCAAAGGACATCATCAACTCCGTAGGGAAGGAACTGCAAGAGCACCTGTATGTCTCTATTCAAGAAGCGCATCATTAATCCGTCAGGTAGCATGACAGACATCGGCAGCGGTGTGAACCTGGACCGCCGTACAAAGATCGTTCCTATCGCCATCCCCGATGCAGACAGGAAACGGCACACATTTGTCTTCGGAACCACAGGGGTCGGCAAAACCCGCCTGTGCGAAAACCTGATCGAACAGGACATCCGCAAGGGGTATTCGGTGGTCTATTTCGATCCCAAGGGTGACCAGCAGATCTTCACCAAGATTTATGAAGTGGCCAGAGATAGTGATCGCCTTGAAGAGCTGATGCTCGTCACCCCCATTTTCCCGGAATACTCAGCTGTGGTTGATCCCATGGCCTTCTATTTCATGCCGGATGAGCTGGTCGGGCATATTGTTTCGGGCATCATGGGCGGACGCGAACCGTTTTACCGGAACATCGCCAAGGAGATCACCACCGCCGTAATCTCCGCCTACATTATCCAGTCGAAACGACACGGCAACCTACCCATCCTGAATATCGATGAAATACGGAAGCGCATACGCCGGGAGTCACTCGATTCAACCATGAAATCTCTCCGTAGCATCGGTAATGCTGAAGCTGACCTGACAGCTGGCATGATCGAGGACATCCTGAAATCCCCTATGGAATATTATGCCAAGGTCTCGTCAACGCTACGCACCGCCCTGATGGAACTCTCTTCGGGCAATATCGGCAAGATCATCGGCCAGGCTGACTCCAACCGTTTCATAAAGAATCTTGAGTCCGGCAAACCGGTCATCCTGGTGGTCCATACCGGCGCCATGATCACCCGCGAGGCCTCTGCCACCCTCGGCAAAGTCCTTCTCTCCATGATTCAATCCTTTGTGGGACGGGTGTACCTCTCCAACCGCCAGAAGGTCAATCCTCCGCTCTCCATCTTCATCGATGAAGCGCAGAGCCTGCTTTACCAGGGCGTGGAGGAGCTGTTCGCCAAAGCAGGATCAGCCGATGTCATGGTAACCGCCTTTGCCCAGTCGGTGAACCAGGTCTATGCCGTCATCGGTGAAGAGTTCGGCAAAAGTATCCTCGACAACACCAACACCAAAATTTTCATGCGCTGCTCCGATGCCGAGACAAGCGATTATGTGGTTAAGCATTTCGGCGTACAGAATGTGCTGACCGGGATATTCGGCTCGAATCAGGTTACGACCCGCGAGGTAGAACAGGACATTCTGCGGGTTCAGGATGTCTTGAGTCTGAAGCCGCGGGAATTTTACATGATGACCTACTCGGGACGCTTCAAGGGGACCACTAAAGACGCCCTTGAACCCAAGATGAAGATCATCTTTCCGGAAGCGCCGGCGGTTATCACCTCAAAGCTGTCTCAATCTAAGCCTGCAGCGCCGCCCTCGCCATGAATACGACGCTGTTAGGAATATCGGCAACTGTAGGAATCGGCTTTGCCATTTATGGGACAAGGAAATGGCTGCCGAAGGAAACTCCTGCACCACAAGAGGAGAAACAGTTTGAGGTGGCCAAACTGGCCGAGCTGAGCCACCTTTGGAAAGACCGTGAGGTAAAAATAAAAGACGCCGCAAATCTCTGGAGGGAACAGTCCCAGGAGAACAACTCTGCTACGCCTCGCCCATCATTTACCCATACAGAAATCGAGCGGTTTTTCAGCGAAATGATCGAACACCGCTCATCAATCAATGGAATCCGCAGAGACCTGATAATCTGGCTGCTCAAGCTGCTCGACAAGGAGGGTGACTGCCCATCCGTTGTCAGGAAACACAAAGACGAGGCTGAACGGATCTATTCGGAGGATTCGTATGCCATGCTTGAGGCAGTTCCGCTCTACCGCCATACGCTGACAGTAGCCCGCAACTTCATTGCCAAGGCTGACCAGGAGGCGTTGCTGGCGGATATTATCCTCATTGCCCTGGCCCATGACATCGGCAAGATCCCCTCGTATCACGACGGCATGTACAGTAGCGGCGACCATCCGATCATTGCCGGACTCATCCTGAATGGAATTCCGGAATTCGTTTCCCTCCCGAATAAGGAGGATATTCTTCGTGCCGTGACCGGCCACCATCTGATGAAGAGCGACAACATCCTGACTGACGGTCTCAAGCAGAGCGATCATGAGGCTCGCCAGTCCGAACTGTCAGCACTTTATTTGAAGATGCGGGAGCAAAAGAACAGCCGCACTGAAAGCGGCGTTGACACGCAGTTCGCCGCAGAAGAAATAGAACCCTCGTCAGCCAGACCAGTAACAACAGAACTGCCATCGGCAGAACGGGCAGACCCGCTCGGATTTGCTCCCACCAAGGAGAAGTACATACCACAACTGATAAATATCCCGGAATGCATTGATCCGGATGCAGTAATTGAGTCGCTGAAAAACAGGATAAATCTGGTTGAATCCACCCCGAAAGGTGATCAGTGGTCTGTTGTTTCCATGCCCAACGGAGTGATCTATGTAAACCCCGACGCACTCTGGGAAGCCATCAAGGAAGTCAGTAACTATGATCCATTGGTTTATGCCTCGGAAGGCTTCGAGGCGGAGAAACGGAATCTGATGCACTCCGTTATCACGGAGTTGGCCAGAACCAAGCAGGCCCTGGCAACCGAATACGTGGCGGACGGGTACTACACATCGAAGGTTTCCATCATTACCGGAGGAGGCAAGCGCCTTTCCCATCTTCTGATCCCCCTCACTGCTCAGGCCTTCGGCGTAACAGCGTCGGCACTTGAAGAGCATAAAACCGCTCAACTGAAGCGAATGGTGAAAGATATCAAGCATAAGAACAAGGAGGTGGAACAATGCGTTGGCCGTTGATGGCTGCGGCAATGCTCTCTCTGTCCGTATCTGCCTCTGCCGGCTATTTCACCGATTCTGCCACTGGATGGTGGTGGTACCAGAAGGAACCGGAGAAGCAGGCCGAGAAGCCAGCCAGGAAGAAGAAACCGGCCAAGCCCACTCCGTCCCTCAAGGATTACACCTATGAGCAGATCTGGGAGATGCATCCCGACCAGTTCCAGGAGTTCGCAGAGGCGTTGAAGAAAAAGGCGGTCCAGAAGCCGAGCGAAGAGAATGTGAAGGAGTATTTCGAGGTCCAGGAGATTGCCCGCAAGAAGGCGCTCGCCTTTTCCAATGTGGCCCAGTTCGTTTGGCAGAAATACCCGGAACTGACCACCAAGAAGGATTACCCGATCACCACCCCCGGCAACCTGGCCCGGATCGCCCAAATCAACGAGGAACGGCAGCGCGTCTTGCGGGGCAACCGGGATGATTTCGCCCTGATCTATTTCCAGCGCCCCGACTGCAGCTACTGCGACGAACAGTCCCGCATCCTCGACTGGTTCACCAACGAGACCGGCTGGACTGTGAAGCGGGTCAACATTCAGGAGAATCCGGGGTTGGCCGCCAAATTCAGCGTAGAGATCACCCCGACGCTGATCCTGATCCAGAAAGGGAATCAGGATTACCTGCCGGTCTCGGCTGGAGTCATTTCCGCCGACGAGATCGAGGACAAGGCGTACCGGGCCGTGCGTCTCCTGAAGGGGGACATCTCCCCGGAAGAGTATTCGCTCTACGAATTCCAGAAGGGAGGCGGCTTTGACGTAAAGAAGCGCCGCCTCCTGGATAAGGAACAGCCGTGAGTTTCATGTCCATCAGCGACAGAAAAGAGGTGTACGTGTGAAACGAACCGTATGTACCAGAACCACCGCCGCCTGCCTGGCGGCAGCGATAGCCCTGAACCCGGTTCTGTCCTGGTCCGGCTGGGTCGACGACTGGGTGCAGCAGAAAAGTTCCACCTCACCCAGCTACTACGAAGGATCGAAGCGCGGCTACTACACCGGCGGTAGCTTCTCCGCCCGGTGGGCGAATACCGACGATCACCTGTTCACCGCATCGCTGCCGAAGCTTAAGTCCGGCTGCGGCGGTATCGACATGTTCCTCGGCGGTTTCTCGTTCCTGAACGTGGATTACCTGGTGCAGAAGCTCCAGAACATCCTGTCGGCAGCTCCGGCGGCAGCTTTCGATATCGCTTTGAAGACCCTTGCGCCCCAGGTGGCCGACACCATTAAAACCCTCGAAGCCATCACCGACCGGCTGAACTCTCTGCAGCTGAACGACTGCAAGGCGGCCAAGGCGCTGGTTGCCACTGCTGCCAGTCCGTTTTCGTCGGTGATGTCGGACAGTCTCAAGGCGGAGATGAAGACGGCCCAGACCGACTTCATGGTGTCGAGCGGCGCCAAGGATCTCTACCAGGATGTCAGCAAGCTGTTCGAAAGCGAGCAGAAGACCAATGCGGGCAACAAACCGGGAGTTCCCGGCACGACCCAAACCTCGGCAACCAGTGCCACTGCCGGTTGCCCAACTGAAGTTCTCCAAGTCTTCGGGGATGGATCTGTTCTGGAGAACCTGGCTGGCAAAAAAGGAATGAGCAGTGAGTACGTCAAGCTGGTGCGCGGCTTCATAGGCGATGTGGTGATCCAGAGCCCGGCGACTACCGGCACCACCTACCAGGCGCAGTACATACCCCCATGTGACAAGAACAACAGCTTCGATTCTTTCATCAGTGGCTCTGCCCAGGGGCGGGATACCGCCGGGGCCTGTGCCGACATTACCGACGCCAACAAGAACCTGATGGTCTATGTGGCCGGCAAGATGCAGTCCATCGCCGGAAAGATTAAATCAAAGACTGCTCTCACCGCCGATGAGGAGGCATTTCTCAAGAGCACACCGCTGTCGGTTGGCCTGATCCTCAAGAACGCCACGGCCACCAACACCGAGGGCGAAGTCATCGGCAAGCTGGCTGAACTGACCGCCCGGGCTTACGGCTACTACATGCTGCTTGATCTGTTCGGGCGGGCGGTGCAGCTCCAGGAAATGGCCCGCAACATCATGTCCACCCAGAAGGGGAACAAGGCCGGGGCATCACCGGAGACCTGTCAACTGGCCCTCCTCGGTGAGGGGATGCAGCACATCCAGACTTTGGAGGAGAAGACGCTGCAACTGCTGACCGTGGCCCAGCAGAGTTACGCCAATGCGGCATCGGAAATCAATGCGGTGGAGATGATCGTCCAGAACATGAAGAAGTTCGACGACACGGTGTTTTCGGAATTATCGGACCGCTTCGGTAAAGGTATCGCCATGCGGGCAACAGGAAGAATTTAACCACACAAGGAGGATTTATGGCTGAGAACAAGAACGAATCAAACGGGAAAAAACCATCAGGAAAAGAGTCCTGGCAGGACCGCAAGCTGAAAAAGGTTGTCCGGGATGACATTGACGTCATTTCCCGGAAGACTCTGGACCAGAGCGATTTCATCACCATGCTCAATACCCATGA
Source organism: Geobacter sp. PheSNFMC (assembly GCF_059620965.1). NCBI lineage: Bacteria > Pseudomonadati > Thermodesulfobacteriota > Desulfuromonadia > Geobacterales > Geobacteraceae > Geobacter > Geobacter sp. PheSNFMC. The sequence goes on along the minus strand of NZ_JCAMRN010000066.1, from coordinate 15,370 downwards.
CAACGTGCTTCACCGATTGCGCATGACGATGGGGCGGAACAAGAACATCACTTTCGAAAAGGCGCAGGAGTTTATTGAGAGAAGCCAGCAGATTCGAGAGGAAATCAACCTTCTCAATGCCGAGATGTGCGAACTGATGGAGTGGGATTACACACCGCCACGCGGGTTCAGCAATCCGCTTGAAAAGACCGACGAAGAAGAGAACAAGGTGAGCAAGAAGAAAACTCCGAGTACTGTTTCATCTTGACACCCAGTGATCCACCGTGATTGACCTGTCGTATAACTTACTGCATGATATGTAAACTATTGGTTTACGTTTCATGCAGTTTTTTATAAGCATCTTGCAGCAATAAATTTCCAAGAGGAATCATGAACAAAACTGAGTTGAACGACTGCGGGGTTATCAAAATATCACCAAACAGGCTATTTCATAAATCCAACTCTGACAATACCGGCTAGTCATTCGTAACTTTAGAGCCAATCTGGATTGCAAGCATGGACATCGATCCACCATCATATCCCTCAACCGGAAAACTGACATCTTCGTTTTCCTTGCGTAGGCCCAGGATATACAGCAATGGCAGAAAATGATCCGGTGTCGGCACCGAGAGCATGGCATCCTCGCCAAGTTTTTCATAACCAATTATTTTGTCAGTATCACCGCTTAGTATTAAGTCTCGAATCAGCTTATCAAATCGTACTGCCCAGTCATATGGTTGCGGCGCACTGTCTCCCCATTTGTAGGCGCGAAGGCTGTGAACGATGTTACCACTACCGACAACAAGCACTCCTTCTTCCCTGAGCGACACAAGTCGTTTTGACAGTTCAAAGTGGTACTCAGCTGGTTTGGTCCTGTCTATGCTGAGCTGGACAACCGGAACATCAGCGTTTGGGAACATATGTCGTAAAACAGTCCAGGTTCCATGGTCAAGCCCCCATTCGTTGCTGAGCTCTATATCTATTGGTGACAGCAGTTCTTTAACACGCCGAGCAAGTTCAGGTCCTCTTATCCATGAACAGCCAGCCTTGCGCGATCCATTCAAGTCAACGCCCTATTCGCCAGAGAACGTCTACTATATTGGTGAACTCCTCTTTCGACTGCCCTATCGCAGTCGTGGCCTGGGGAGACGTCTGTTAACAAGCATGGAAAGTCATATCCGTTCACTTGGCAGCTTTCATGTAATCGTCTGCGCTACGGTAGAGCGTCCACTCGACCACCCCTGCCGCCGCCATGAGTACATACCCATAAACAATTTTCTCGACCGCACCGGTTTTGTCCGTCTTGACGGGATTACAACGCATTTTACGTGGATGGAAATTGATGGAGCCAGACACAATCACACCATGCAATTCTGGATGAAAGACCTGTCGCAGCCATGTCCGCAGCTTAATTCTCCTCCTCAAAACTAAAATCATACACTTCTCAGATGTGTCATTCACCCTAAGGGTTCAGATCCAGAAAAACTGGCCCTTTTTCTGCTTTTGAAATTATACAAAACGATTCAATTTGTAGGAATGTGCAACTATTAAATAGTTATGTGTATTTATACCAGTAACATAACTAGCTAATATAGCACCAGTAAGACGGAACCATTCCCGAACCGACCACAAGGAGTAAGAAATGCAAGACTTCACATTTTACAACCCTACGAGAATCGAATTTGGCAAAGGAAAAGAAACGAATATCGGAAAATACGTCAACGATTTTGGCGTGGGTAGCGTGCTGGTTCTTTACGGATCAGAAAGGATTAAGAAGGAGGGATTATTCGGGCGCGTTACTGCTTCTCTTGAAGCGCAGGGCATTTATTTTGAAACTGTAGGTGGAGTCATTAGTAATCCAGTGATCAGTCTTGTGCGAGATGCAGTAAAAGTCGTTAAAGACAAACAACTGCAGGGCATAGTTGCCGTCGGTGGCGGTTCAGTAGCCGATTCCGCCAAGGCCATTGCCGCTGGTGCAAAGTATGACGGCGATGTCTGGGATTTTTTCATCGGCAAGGCCCTTGTTACAGATGCCGTTCCTGTTTTCACCATCATGACGTTGGCGGCCACCGGCAGCGAAATGAATCCTTATGGCGTGGTAACTAACGCGGAGACTCAGCAAAAGTACAGCCTCGGCGGGCCTTCGCTCTACCCGAAGGTGTCAGTTATCAACCCGGAGTTGATGGCCACTGTTACGCCCGACTATCTGGCCTATTCCGCCGTCGATATTTTTGCTCACTGCCTCGACCTCTATTTCACCGCAAAGGTGTTTCCGGAATTTACCGCCGCATTGATCGAAAACATCCTGGAAACAGTGATCCGCACGACGGACGTGCTGATGAACAACCCTGATGATTATAACGCTAGGGGAGAGTTCGCCTGGGCATCTACCATGGCCCTCAATGGCAATACCTTTGTCGGCGTTGAGGGCAACTCCTTTGACACACACATGATCGAGCATGCGATGGGTGGACTTTACAACGTGCCTCATGGTGCCGGACTCGCCGTTGTTCTTCCTGCCTGGATGAAATCGATCAAAGATGAAATGCCGGAGCGCTTTGAGCGCTTCGCTGAGAAGGTTTTTGGTGAATCAAATGCCGATGCAGGGATTGAAAAGCTCACGGAATGGTTTAGCGCTATCGGTGCGCCTGTGACCTTTGCACAAGCAGGACTTTCTGCGGACGCCGTTGATCCCATTGCTGAGAATGCATTCGGTATTGCGAAGCTTTGGGGAATGGACCAGTTATACCCCAAGAAGAGGATCGCTGAAATTCTTAACCTGGCTGTAAAGTAAAAAATGAAAGAAGCAAATCCATGAACGCAATTACCGAAAATGAAATAGCCTTTGATGCCAACCCGGTTTGGAGCGCTGTTTGGGCCATGTCCCTGTGTGCCATGGTATTGATCGCATCGGAATTCTTACCAGTCAGCCTGTTAACACCGATTGCATCAGACCTGCATATTACTGAAGGGCATGCCGGACAAACGATTTCAATCTCTGGGTTATTCGCTCTCGTCACCAGTCTTTCCTTGACCTCGGTTATCGGTCGTATTGATCGTCGTCGCATTCTGCTCTTCTTCACCGCGATCATGGGCATATCCGGCTTGATGGTTGCTTTTGCTCCGAACGCTGTGGTTTTAATGATCGGACGTGCCCTTATCGGGGTATGCATCGGCGGGTTCTGGTCGATATCAGCGGCGACCCTGATGCGTCTGGTGCCGGAGGAAGCGCTACCTAAAGCGTTAGCCATTTTGAATGGCGGCAATGCATTGTCTACGACGGTTGCAGCTCCTCTGGGGAGTTTTCTTGGGGGACTCATCGGCTGGCGTGGTGCGTTCTTATTTGTTGTGCCTCTGATAGTGATTGCATTTGCGTGGCAATGGCTCAGCCTACCCTCGTTACCAGCGATGAAAAACCATGGATCTCGGGCTGCGGGTGGAAACGTTCTTCGACTATTGGGTCAACGTCGGATCGTTCTGGGAACCTTCTCAGTCATGCTTTTTTTCGCCGGTCAGTTTGCTCTATTTACTTACATGCGCCCCTTTCTCGAAAGCGTTACCGGCGTCAATGTCAAAGAGTTGTCAATCCTTCTGCTGGGGTTAGGATTGTTTGGGCTGGTAGGCACTTTTGCCATCGGGAACATGTTGAAAAAACGGTTGTACAGTATATTGATCATTACACCGATTTTTATGTCACTGATCGGGGTGGCATTGATCCTGTTTGGCTATTCACTTCCAGTCACGGCCTTAATGCTTTGCGCCTGGGGGTTCTTTGCCACGTCAGCGCCGGTTGCCTGGTGGACCTGGATGAGTAGAGCCCTACCCAACGAAGCTGAAGCTGGAGGTGGGCTTATGGTCGCGGCGATTCAGCTTGCAATCACATTTGGATCATCAGTCGGTGGACTGTGTTACGACACATATGGTTATCAAATCACGTTCATAGCCAGCATCATCCTTTTAGCATCATCCAGCGCCATGGCATGCGTAACTTGGGTTCATGCAAGTAAACAAGAATTCACTCAATCAAAGGAGCTTAAAAAATGAAAAACACATTTATGACGCACAAGATTCGAACCTTGACTACGGTGGTGATAAGCTTGTTCTTATCTGTCATAACTAACGCTTTAGGAGCTGACATGTCCAACGGAGCAGATAATTTTTACAAAAGCGACAAAGTTACATTGAAAAAGGTTGAGTTTAATAACCAGTACAAGATGAAGGTCGCAGGGAATCTTTTTATCCCGAAAGACCAGAAACAGGGCATCAAATATCCCGCGATCATTGTAGGCCACCCTATGGGCGCCGTTAAAGAGCAAAGCTCGAATCTATATGCCACAAAACTTGCTGAGCATGGTTTCGTAACGCTTGCAATTGATCTGTCTTTTTGGGGGGAGAGCGAAGGTAAACCGGGCCATCTGGTTGCACCGGAAATCTACTCCGATGACTTTAGTGCGGCAGTAGATTTTTTAAGCACACAGAGCTTTGTCGATAAAGAACGTATTGGAGTCCTCGGCATCTGCGGCAGCGGCAGCTTTGCCATCAGCGCAGCCAAAATTGACCCACGCATGAAGGCTATTGCCACCGTGAGCATGTATGACATGGGTGCGGCTGTTCGCAACGGACTCCGGAAATCTACTACCCTTGAGCAGCGCCGTGAAATTATTAAGTCTGCAATCGAACAACGATTCGTTGAATTCACTGGCGGTGAAATTCAGTACGTTCCCGGGACGGTCAACAAGCTTGATGAAAACACCAATCCTATTCAGCGAGAGTTCTACGATTTCTACCGAACCGCCAGAGGAGCATACGCCCCGAAAGGGGAGCTGCCAGAGCTGACAACAAAGCCTATGCTCAGCAGCATCAGCAAGTTCATGAATTTTTACCCGTTCAACGACATCGATACCATCTCTCCGCGCCCGATGATGTTTATTGCTGGGGAAGAAGCTCATTCCATAGAGTTCAGCCAAGATGCCTATAAGCGCGCAGCTGAGCCAAAAGAGCTGGTTCTTGTCAAAGGTGCTGGGCATGTTGACTTGTATGACCGAGTCAATCTCATCCCCTGGAATAAGCTCACATCTTTTTTTACTAAAAATCTAAAGTAAAAAATCAAGTAATATCAGATGCAAAGGGTGGGTCCTGTTGGTAGGGGCTCACCCTTTGCTGTTTGCAGGCCGATCGATAGCTCGAGTAATAGACTAGGCCGAACGAAATTGCTTGACACAGCTAATAGTTGTATATACAACTAAACTATGCCTTTTTCCTATGACTACAATCAATCGCTGGGCTACCTGACTGGCATTGCAAGCAGACTCTTGAACAATACCCTTGCCACGAGGTTCAAAGCTGCAGATATCGACATGACACCTGAACAGTGGGGAGCCATCATTATACTACTTAACGAGGGGGCCATGACCCAAGGGCAACTTGGGGATCAACTACTTCTTGAAAAATCAAGCGTAAGCCGTCTGGCGGACGGACTTGAGAGACGTGGCTGGATCGAACGAACCATAGACCCGAATGACAGCCGGCAGAGGCTCGTAACGCCGACACAAAATGCCCTGGACATGGCAGAGTGTTGCGCGACGATTGCCAGAGCTATTCATGAAGAAGTTCAGCGTGGCATGAATGAGGATGAGAAGTTGGCCTCCAGATCTCTTCTGGCTCGCATTATTATAAATCTGAAAGAAGTCTCAAAATAACCTGAGTTGCTAAATATTAATAAATTAGTTGTATATACAACATGATGGCAAGGCCGTTATTTATGATCTCGCGTCCAGTTTCCAAGTCAGGACAATAAACTAAAAGGAGAATCTCCATGATCGAACATTCAATTCTTGAAGACACCAAAACTTTATTGGGACATCTCGGTTTGGATGAGGAGCCAATCGGCGTCTATTACGCTGATACCAAACCGGACAATGCTTTTGGCCCAAAGCAAGGTCCACCAATTACACGAGAACTGGAAGAGCAAGGGCAGATAGACATGCAGGCGGTTTTTCAAAATTTTTCCTGCGTCATGGGAAACATCTGGCTGGCACGGAAAAAACGGGGTACAGCCTACATTTCGACAGAAGAATATGGCTGCCCTGGCGGTTCTTTCTACTGCTCAATGATGAAACCCAACCTCAGGTTCATCGAGCACTATGTAACCACAGGGTTTGAGGGAACACCCATTCATGGTGAGCGATACCTTCCTTCCCCCGAGGCTATGAGAAAATTTCTGGATGCTGTCAATCCGCGAAAGGCTCCTGGTAAATACTGCCTCTTCAAGCCCTTGTCATTATTTTCCGGTAGCGAGGAGCCTGAATTCGTCATCTTTTTTGCCAGACCCGAAGTATTGAGTGGCCTGTTCACCCATACAACGTTCACAACCGGGGAGATAGACAGTGTAGTGTCTCCATTCGGAGCGGGATGCACCAATGTTGTAGCCTGGCCTCTTCTCTATCAGGAACAAGGCTTAGAAAAAGCCGTACTTGGCGGCTTTGACCCTTCGGCAAGAAAGTACATGAAAACCGATGAGTTAACTTTCACAGTTTCATGGCCTCTGTATCAAAAAATGCTAAAGGCTTTGCCGGAATCTGTATTCAGTGTTGATGGTGCATGGACGACTGTGCGCAAGAAAATCAATCATAGTGCCAAGACATGGGGCGAAGGCATTTGAATCATATGTGGGAATCGGTAAGTACGGAGTAACAAACTAAAAGCTAATTGAGTTTTTCCGAAAACCACCGGCTTTGCCGGTGAGACTTGAAAAGGCTCTGCCGTTCCGGCGCGTTTGGGTTTAAGTTTCTGCTATGATTGCTGTAACTGGGTGCCGCGTTGTGTTTCGGTGGTTATGGCTTTGCTGTTTGGCTCCTTTTAGGGGCCTTCCTGAAGCCATCCGCTAAGCGGGTGATCCATCACTGTCAAGATGGCGAAACGATATGCGTGCAACAAGTTATGTTTCAGATTGTTTCAGCGTATTTACAGTATGTTATGTACTTACTTTGTTATTGACACATGAAGTTCTGGTCTGCTATGAAACTTGTATATTTTAGACTCTTTCAGAGAAAGAGACTCCGCAAGCCATAGTGCTTCCGGACAAACTTCTTCGGAAAGCCCGAGGAAGAATCGCCCCGGCAGGGATGAAATTCCTGGATAGATAAGGCTGCTGTTGCCCCTGTCCGGATGAGATTCGGAGGCATATTTGCCAACCGAGCAGTCGTTTGGGTAAAACGACGTAAATCCTAGCAGTAGTGCATCCAATTTCTGGAGCACACATAATTCCCGCAAAAATTATGACCCGTTCCGGCATAGCTGGAGTGGGTTTTTTGTTGCTCGACATCCGCGACAAGCCTTGTAAGCGGCGGATACTTTCACCACATCCCGATTGGGAGACACTCTGTTCTCTCCCTACGGGACAGACCATTGTCTCCTTGCTTCGGGAAAACCAACAAGGAGGCAGTATGGCAAGTTTGAACCGCGTGGAACTCATCGGCAATCTGGGTCGTGATCCTGAAATCAGGTACACACCCGGGGGAACGGCTATCGCAAGTTTTTCCATTGCGACCAGCGAGAAGGTAAAGAACAAAAGTGGCGAATGGGAAACCCGCACCGAGTGGCACAACATCGTCCTCTACGCACGTCTCGCAGAAGTAGCTGGCGAGTACCTGTCGAAAGGAAAAAGTGTCTACCTCGACGGCAAACTCAAAACCCGCAAATGGCAAGATCGGGACGGTAAGGATCGGTACACAACCGAGATCGTCGGCGATAAGCTTCTCATGCTGGGCGGCAAAACTGGTAGCATTAGTGATGAACAGCCAGTAAACAGCCCGACAAATGAGGACATTCCGCCTGATGACACCGATCCGTTCTAACAACCAGTAACCACAACTCAACAGTCCTACGGGGAGACATTACCACATCCCCAAAGGGATTGGTCTGTCTCCCCTGTCGGACACAACCCACAGAAAAGGAGACAGACAGATGAACGCACCAGCTCAAATCATTCCCATCAACCCCGCAGCATCGTCCCTTACCCATCACGCCGTCAACATCAGTGAACTGAAGGCACAGGTAAACCTGATCCAGTACGTCATGCGTGACGTCATGAAATCAGGCGAGCACTACGGCACCATTCCCGGCTGCGGAGACAAAGCAGTTCTCCTCAAACCGGGCGCCGAAAAGCTCATGCTGACCTTCAGGCTGGCAAACGACGTGGAGGTGGAAACCATCGACCTGCATCTCGGCCATCGTGAGTATCGCATCAAGGTGACGCTCTACTCACCGGCAGGCCAGCGTCTCGGTACCGGTGTCGGTTCATGTTCGACCATGGAAAGCAAGTATCGTTTCCGTGTCGGGCCAGTTGAACTGACGAATAAGCCGGTGCCGAAGGAATACTGGGATCTTCGCAAGGAGAACCCGGCAAAGGCGCAAGAGATCATCGGTGGACGCGGCTTCAGCGCAAAAAAGGATGACAGCGGTAACTGGAAGATCGCCAGGCAGGGAGAAAAAGTTGAACACGACAATCCTGCAGATTTCTACAACACCTGCCTGAAAATGGCCAAAAAACGCGGCCTGGTGGATGCAGTACTTACCTCGACCGCTGCCTCTGACATCTTCACCCAGGACATCGAGGAAGATCCTGACCTTTACGGACAGACGGAACAGAACGGAGGAAACAGTGCCGGCAGTACCAGCACCACCTCCGGAACATCGCAGACTGCCAGACCGGACAGCGCCCAATCATCCCACGAAACCGAACCTGTTTCGACTTCCGAGATCATCGGGTATCTGACGGCCAAGGGGATCAGGATGGAACTCTCCGCTGATGAATCGGAGATCTCCGCCTTCCCAGACTTCAACGACACCTCAGCCCGCCAATGGCTGAAAGACCACGGTTTCAAATGGGACGGCAAGGGCAAATGCTGGCAGTACAGGTAGCGCCTGACGTTCCAAACTGAACATCACTCACAACCTACCTCAGCAGGGAGACAACGACTTTCTCCCTACCGGGGGTGTCTTGTCTCCTCTGCCGGGTACAACCCACAGACAAGGAGACAAGAACATGAATACCCACATCATCAAGCACGTAACAATCAAAGGCTGTCAGGTGCCGGTCTATGCTCCCGCCAAGAAGGAATTCCAGGTCAGCATTGACGTCACCCGGATCATTACCGGCGTTATCTTCGGCTCGCTGCTTACCGCAGTCGGCGCCATACCGTTTCTGATCTGAAAGGAGACAGCCATGAGCAAACTCGCTGCGTTTCTGGGACGTGCTATTCCGGCCCATCAGCAGAAACAATCCTCACACCTCGGTGACCGAACCTTGTACGTCGGAGCTTCCGATATTGCCGGCTGTCCGCGTAAAGCGGCACTCGGCAAGCAGTCTCCGGAAGGTCATGACATCAAGACGCTTCTCCGATTTTCCCGTGGCCACGCCGCGCAAGCCATGTATGCCGATTTCTTCAGAACCGGTGGTGCCCTCTTCGAAGAAGAAGTCGAAGTGAAGCATCCGCAGTTTCCTGAGATCAGGTGTCACATTGACTTTCTGTTCTATGCGAACCGGCAGACCAAAAGGCTGCACATCGTGGAGATGAAGTCGACCGACGGCATCCCCGACGAACCCTACGCATCATGGGTGGATCAACTGCATGTCCAGATGGGCCTGCTGCAACTCACCCTCGATCCGTCAGTGGAAATCGGCGGTTCGATCCTGGTGGTTGACCTCAATGCAGGAACGTACCATGAGTTCAACAGCTATACACCCAACAGACTGGTATTCGATCAACTTGTGGAAAAGGGAAAACATATCCTTGCGGCAGCGCGAGGCGAGTGTGCCCCTCGAACCGAACCGGGAATTCTCTGCGGTTACTGTCCGTTTCGCACCGGCTGTCCCTCTCATGCCGTCGCCCTGGATCTCCCCCGGGAGATACTTGATGCCGGCAGAAAGTATCTGGAGCTGAATGAGCAGAAGAAGGCTCTCGAAACCCGGCTGGACGTCCTTAAAAACGACATACTCACCTTTGCGGATGGCACGTTCAAAGGGGCTTCGGACGGGATACTGATCAACGTCACCTCAGTGGCGGAGTCGGTAATGATCGACAGCAGCAAACTCAAGAGAAACTATCCTGACATCTATGACCAGGTCACGAAGCCGAAAGCCGGTTTCGTCAAACTGGAAATCAAACCATTCATGCCGCCCGTAGCACAAGCGGCCTGACCACCACCCCACCAGGGGGCATCACGCTCCCCATGGGAACTCTCCATTCATGGAGGCGTGTCTGCCCCCAGTGAAAGGAGATTACCGATGAAAATCTATCGTACCGGCACGTTACCGCCTGACCTCAAGTCCTTCACCCGGGAGAACAGATACGAAAATCTGAAGGAGGCTCTTCAGACCATAGCATCGCTGATCCTCATAGCGGCAATGCTCTTCGTATTCATGTTTGCCGCTGCAGCTCCACCGGAAACCCAGGTTTATCCTAAGGGCTGGGAGGAGGTGCGAGGATGAATGGACCGGTCAACATTATCTGTGCGGGAGATGAAATACATCTTCCTGCTGTCGCCATGGAAGAGGTCAACCTGTCACTGCACGGGGCAAACCGCTTCCTGGAGCGTGACATTCCGCTGGAGGCTGTCGAGGGTGTCCGTCACCTTCTGCCGCTCCTCAACGAGAAGCCGCTCAAATTCAGGTACAAGGGGGTACTTGTCGTTGCCCGTCTGGTCAACGGTTCACCCAGGATCATTACGGCCTGGAAAGTCCCTCCAGCAGCATAGCACTTCACACGGCAGCACACTGCCAGAACAAGGAGGCCATTATGAGCCCAAAAATACCACGGCCCAAGGCTGTTACCGGTTTCACCATCGAACGCCGGTCGTCATGCGGCAAGATTTACACTACGGTAACGCTCTCTCCGGGCACCGCTGTTCCCATGGAAATATTCGTGCGCTTCGGCAAAGCCGGAGGGTGCGGTTCTGCCATGGCCGACGGCATTGCCCGGCTGGTCTCGTACGGTCTCCGTTCGGGACTGGAAGCAACCGATGCCGTCAAAGCATTGAGCGGTATCGGTTGTCATCTGGGAAGCAATACCTGCATCAACTGCGTTGCCGAATCAATCCGTCTGGTACTTGTACATCTTGATACCGGACGAGATCTGAATGACCTGATTGAGGAAGCGGCTCTTGCAGAGGCAAATGCCGTAAGCGCCCACGAATTCAACTGACACACACTACCCATCGACACCTGGCAGGGAGAGCATGACATCCCTGCGGGGGAGTCTGTCTCCCTGTCCGGTTACCACTCACTGCACAGGAGGCAGACATGAACTACGAAATCAGAAGCACGTTCAATATTGATGCGCCAAAATCCGTCACCATCAAGGGGAGAACACCGGGACATCCGGCGGTTCCCCAACAAGACATCCAATACATTTTCCGGCAGTCAACCCTGTCGGACCTGTTCACCTGGTATCTCCTCGGTGAACGTTCTCTCTACCTCACCGGCCCGACCGGCTGTGGCAAATCCTCCGTCATCATCGAGGTCGCCGCCCGGCTCAATATTCCCCTCTGGAATGTCGTTGCCCACTCCCGGCTGGAAACACCGGAACTGATCGGCGGCTACCGGCTCAATGCCGGCGGCGGGATGGATTTTGTGCACGGGCCGCTCATCATTGCCATGAAGGAAGGTGGCTGGTTCCTGATCGACGAAATCGATCTGCTCGATCCTTCCACTGCTGCGGGACTGAACGGAATTGCCGAAGGCCGCCCCATCACCATTCCGGAAACGGGAGAAGTGGTAACGGCTCATCCGGACTTCCGTTTCATCGCCACCGCCAACTCAAATGGAGCCGGCGACGCCACAGGCCTCTACCAGGGAATACTGCGGCAGAACCTGGCGTTCCTCGACCGCTTCTACATGATTGAGGTCGGTTATCCCGACCAGGACATTGAAAAGAAAATCCTGACCGAAGTGGCACCATCAGTCGGCAGCGACATCAGAGACCGCATGGTGGCCATCGCTAACGAGATCAGAGCCCTGTTTGTCAAAGGGGAGACGGAAGTCACCCTTTCGACCCGCACCCTGACCCGGTGGGCACGCATCACTGCCTTCCAAGGACGAGCCGCGGCCAGCCAGGGGATGTCCAACGGCGAAACACTTACCAAGGCCTTCGACCGGGCACTCGGCTTCCGGGCTGAACCCGATACCCGAACCGCACTGCATGCTGTTTTGCAGCGGCACTTCGGGGACAGGAGGTAGCCATGACCCGATACAGGAGCATCAAATCATCACTGGATCTGCATCTGCTGGACCGGGTCAGGAATCACGACAAGGTTTATCACCTGGCGGTGTTCGAGCGGGACGACGGCGGTTATGACGTCCTGTACCGCTACGGCCGTCGCGGCTCGACATTGCGCCTCGGCATCCTGAAAGGTGGGGAAAATCTCCGTGATTATCAGACCGCCAGCAGACTCATGAACAGAAAGGAAGCGGAACAGGTCAGAGGCGACGGCTATGAGTATGCCGACGGCATTACCCCCGGCGTCTGGAATGATCTGCTTGCCGCATCCACAACCACACAGAATATCCAACAGTCACCCGCACCACCTGAACCAGAGGTTCCCGCACCGGCAATTGGCGGCAACGGACCGAAGTCATGGTTTTGGTAACTAACTACAGTCCCACGAAAGGAGACATCATGAACAACTCTACCATCAGCAAAGTACTCCAGGGCCTGGTCCTGGTTCATCTCAGCTTCTCCGTATGGTCCGGCAAGAAGAAACTCCGGCCGGAAGACTTGAAGGGTGCGAATCTGCCACCCGACAAGCTCGCCTCTCTCGGGTCAAAGCGCATTTTTGATCCTGATGCCCTCAAGGTGTTCGCCACCCTGAAGCGTCAGGCTGAACGCGCCTGCGAAGAGGTAGGAGTCAGATTCCTTGCTGGCTATGCCATTCCTGAGGAAAAACTGGCTCCCCTTATGGAGAAGATGGAACAGGTCGAACAGAGCTTTGCCACGGCAAAGACGAATTTCCTGTCGGCATACGACGACAATCTCAAGGACTGGCTCGCCGAAGCTGGTGAATGGTCTGAGATCGTCGTCCGTGCCGTGGAACCGGCCAGCCGTGTCGCAGAACGGCTCTCGTGCGGCTTCACTGCCTTCAAGGTGGGAGCCCCCGGAGAAACTGCTTCAGCGGTACAACCGCTGGAACGTCAGGTTGGCGGTCTTGCGGATCAACTGATCCATGAAATCGGCGCCCTGGCAAAATCAACCTGGGAGGAATCGTACCGGGGTCGCACTTCCGTTACCCGCAAGGCATTGCGCCCCCTCAAGGCGATCCTCGACAAACTATCAAGTCTGAGCTTCGTTGGCCCTGACAAAATCAGCGGCCTCGTTGCCAACGTGCATGCGGCACTCGCCACCGTACCCAGATCCGGACCGGTCACCGGGGCAACCCTGATGGGGCTGGTCGGAGTATTGTGCGAGCTGTCTGACATTGCCGGTTTCATCACGACCGAGGAACGGGAAGAAATGCTGCAACCGCTCCCCGAACCAGAAGTCGAACCGGCACTATCTGCACCTCTTCCACCAAAGACAGTAACGATCATACCGCAGCCGGTACAGCAGATTGAAGCGCCGGCTGTCTGGTTCTGGTAAGGAGTCGCCATGAAAACACGACCCCTTGCCCTGATCGCCAAGGTTCTTGGCCGGAAATACGATGTCACCGTAACCATTGCCGGACAGGTAGCCTGCACCAGCGGGAAAGAAATCACTATCCCGGTCGTATCAGGCCCCCATGCCGAAGCGCTTGCCCATGGATATATCGATCATGAAGCGGCGCATGTCCGGTACACCGATTTTTCCGTACGTCTCACGAACGATTTCGCGGGGGATCTGCTCAACATCCTGGAGGATGTGAGAATTGAACAGGCAATCGGCCTGGAATATCCCGGCTGTATCGCCAACCTCCGCGAGCTGACCCGTCTTCTGGTTGAACAGGAAGGCGTATTCAGACCAGACCCGTCCCATCCATCCCAAAGCATCCTCGCCTGGATCATGGCCGTGATCTACATGGCAGTACTCGGTCATGACTCGTTGCGGCAAACCAGGGACAGCGCCGAACCATTGGTCCGGCAGGCTCTGGGGAGAAACTTCGACCAGGCGTTGTTGCTACTGGATCGGGCCGGGACACTGACATCGACCCGTGAAGCAGCGGCGCTCCGGGATGAACTGATGAAGCTCATCCGCGACTCCGCACACCAACAACCGAAAAACGGGCAACCCCGGCCTTCCCAGAGTCAATCCGGCAGTCACGGAGATCAAAATGATGGGACCGGCAGCGATAACTCCCGACAACAGAATGAAACTGGCAGCAACGGCGTTCAACAGGCACAGAACGGGGATAAGCAGCAGAACTCCTCACAGCCTGCCGGGTCCGGACAGGATAAATCATCCGGGCACTCTTCTCAGGGGCAATCCGGGATTTCTGATTCACCTTCCCTGGAATCTGCCCGCCAGGCATTAGCGGAAGCTTTGTCCGGCAAGAATGTCGGCTCCTACGGAAACGTGGGAGAAAAGCTGGCCGAACTGCTCTGTCAGAACTCTACCGAGAGTTCATTCAACGGGACAGCCGCATCAGCACCACGGCTGCCAACTGCCCAACCACTGAACCAAACAGCCGGATACGATGATCTTTCCGCGCTTCGTGTCCATACTGCAGCCTTGCGAGCCCGGCTTCAGGGGCTTGTCCAGGCATCGAAACAGAAACGATCCACCCCGGTCAGCGTCGGGCACCGACTGGATTCCCGTGTACTGACCCGTCTTCGTATTTGCGACACTCGGGTTTTTACCAGGAAAGAGGAAAAACGGGCAGTCAATACGGCTGTCTGCATGCTTTTGGACAGTTCCGGAAGCATGGGCAACACCACCATCCTCAACAAGATGGGCATTGCTTCCCGCGCCTGCTTCGTGGCGGCGGAGGCCCTCTATTCCATTCCCGGTGTCCGTACGGCGATTGCCACCTTCAAGGGGCATGACAATCACGTATTCCCCATGGTTGTTTTCGGGGAAAAACCGGATCACAGCAGATTCAATATCAGCGGTTCCGGTGGCACCAGACTCGGCCATGCTCTTTGGTGGGCATGGGGCGAACTCTGCCTGCGCCGGGAAACACGCAAGATCTGTATCGCCTTCTCCGATGGCGACACCGGCGATGGCCCTGTCACTCAAGCCGCTATCAAGCGGATGAGGGAATCGGGAATCGAGGTGATCGGGATTGGTATTCAGGACAACAGCATCAAGCAGTACCTGCCCGACAACCATCGGATCATCAAGAACCTTGACCAGTTCACTCCAGCGCTTCTGGAACTGCTGCGGGAAAAGCTGGTCGCTTAATTTTCACCTACCAACCCATC